>CALKMS010000032.1 GCA_938091145.1 uncultured bacterium | reverse complement strand
TGGTGTTTCCACTAAAGCCAAACCATATCTTTCGGCAATCCGGTCAAGCAAGTGAGTAGTGGCAACGGTTCGCACAACGTTCCCCCGCCATCCTTTAACTTCGAGCAAATAATAAGTAAGAATGGGGAGCAACTCGTTGGTAGAAAATATTGAAAAAGGAGATTCCACCACCCCAAACCGATCTGCGTCCCCGTCGAGCGAAAAACCAGCGACTGCACTTTCTTCTCTGACAGTCTTTAAAAGCAGTCTTAAGTTTTCGGTGTTAGTATCAGGATTTCTTCCGCCAAAATAAGGGTCGCGATAGTTGTTAATGACTAAAAAATGAAGAGGGGTGGTTGAAAAAATTTTTTCGAACAACCCAATAGCAGCCCCATAGTTAGGGTTAAAAACTAATTTTAAATTGCTTCGAGAAATCAACTCAAAATCAATAATCTTTTTAATCTCCTCCAAATAAGCAGAAAAGGGGCTAAACTCTTCTATTAACCCTTCATTAAAGGCTCTCTCCTCTGCTTTTTCCGGAATTAGGTTCTCAATTTTCGAAGTTATCTCTAAACTTGCGGGACCACCATAAGAAGGGATAAATTTCACGCCATTATAATAACTTGGATTATGACTGGCAGTGATCATAACCGCTCCCGAAAGGTTAAAAAAACGAGCCGCAAAAGCGGTTATCGGTGTTGGATAAAATCTGTCTCCAAGAAGAGCTTTTATTCCATAAGAGGCAAAAACTTCAGCAACTTTTCGAGCAAACCTTTCGGAAAGAAAGCGAGTATCATATCCAATAAAAACGGGATCTTTTAGGTTTTCTTCCTTCAAATAAAGAGCAATACCTGCAGCTACCCTCTGCAGATTAAATACACTAAAGTCTTCAGCTATTATTCCCCGCCAACCATCAGTTCCAAATTTAATCATTTACTCTTCAATAATCTCCTTCACCTCTCCAATCATGTCTTCAGCCAGAGCGAGGGCTTCGCGATTATCTTCGCCCTCAGTGTAAATTCTCAAAACGGGATCGATCGGATCAGGAAGCACCAATGTCCACTTTTTCTTGCTCCCGTGATAAATTTTCACCCCATCCAAAAGGTCTTTCTCTGCGCCTCTATATTTCTCCACTAAAACCCGAATCACTTCGCCTTTTTTCTCCCACGAGCAGTAAACAACCTTTTGAACAAGAGATGGTTGAGGTATTTGCCCGATGATTCCCGAGAGTGGTGCTTCAAAATGGGAAAGATATTCCAGTAGTTTTAAGGTAGACATCACGCCATCGTAGGCGGGAATAAATCGGGGAAAAATAAAACCTCCGCCTTGAGCACCGGCAAAAACAACATCCGGACGAGTGGCCGCTCTCATCCACTCAGCAGGGCTCATTTTAACTCTCAAAACCTTCCGACCATAAGCGGCTGCAATCTCTTCAGCTAGGTAAGAAACACTGACCGGCAAAACAATTTTCCCTTTTCTTTTTTCCAGAGAAGAAACAAACTTAACAAAAAGCAAAAGCAAAACATCGGGGTTTACACGATTACCCTCGTTATCAACAAGATATATTTTTTCTCCAGCACTATCAATTAAAACCCCAAAGTCAGCCTGAAAAACCTTAACAATTTCTGACAAGTGATTCAGCGCTTTTTCGAACTCATCAAAAGAAAGAGTAGTTCGACTTTCATCGGTATAAGCGTTTAATGAAATAGCATCACACCCTATTTTCCCCAGAATAAAGGGAAAAATCAAAGCAGAAGTGCCAAAAGAATGATCAACAACTATTTTCTTAGACAGTCTTTTGGTCTCACAGAGGGAAAAAGTCTTACAAAGAGCGGAAGTATAATACTCCATCATTCGAGCTTGGTACTCAATTTTTCCAATTTCGCTGTAGAACGCGCGGCGAAAATCTTCTCGGAAAAAATATCTCTCAATTTTCCGCTGGAAATCCTCCTCAATATCAATCCCTTTTTCATTAAAAAACTGGATTTGAAGGGATTGGTTATCGAAAGGAGAAACTCTAACATGGATTCCACCCTGGCTAGCAGAGTTCACAACTGCAAATCTGGCAACCGGAGCCGAACAAACCCTCAAATCCTTAACGTTAATTCCCACTCCTGTTAAACCAGCAATTATAGCCCGATTTATCATCCGAGCAGCCCAGCTAGCATCACGCCCGCAAACCACTGTCGAACCAACCGGTAAAAGAGAACCATAAGCCATTGCTAAGCGAAGAGCAAAATCAGGAGTTATATCGACATTTATCAATCCTTCCGCTCCTTTTGGTCCAAAAAGATTTCTTACCCCTCGAGTCTCCCAAACAATGCTTCGATTCACAATTGCCCCAGCCTCGACCGTCTTAAATGGATATATTTTAACATCATGGCCGATAAATGTATCAGCTCCCACAATACATTCATCACCAATAACTGCCCTTTCTTCAATCCGAGCACCCTTTCTTATCTCGCTATTCCGACCAACAATACAATTATGCAAAACAGCATTGGCACCAACAAAAACGTTATCAGACACAATTGCTCGGTGGATATGTGCTCCCTCCTTTAAAACAGCATTATGCCCAATGATCGAAAGCTCACCAATACTAACTCCCTTCTCAATCTTTACATGGGGACCAATTAAAGAAGGTCCATCAATTTTGGCTTTAGGGTCGATTGAGACACCTTCACCTACCCAAACATGATTAGCCATTTTAATCCCGGCAGGCTCAAACTTTAACTTGCCCAGTAAAAGGTCAAAGTTTGCTTTTCGATACTGTTCTAGATCGCCAATGTCGCACCAATAACCTTTGGCCACATATCCGTAAATGGATTTCTTTTCCGCTAAAAGCATCGGAAACAGATCCTTGCTAAAATCGAAAGGCCTACCAGAAGGAATATAGTTGAGCACTTCCGGCTCTATTACATATATTCCGGTGTTGACAGTATTGCTAAAAACTTCGCTCCATCCCGGCTTCTCCAAAAACTTCTCTATCCTACCGTCTTCAGCAGTTATCACAATCCCATACTCCAGCGGATTTTCAACCTCTTTTAAAGCAATCGTTACCAAGGCTCCTTTTTTCTTATGAAACTCAATAAGTCGAGTCAAATCAAAATCAGTTAAGGCATCGCCACTGATAACGATAAAAGTGTCATTAAGATATCTTTCGGCATTTTTAACCCCGCCAGCCGTTCCCAATGGCTCTTCTTCAGTCACATATTTAATAGCCATTCCAAAATCTTTGCCAGAAGAAAAATAGTGACGAATTAGCTGAGGCAAAAAGTGAAGAGTCACCACCACCTCTTTAATACCGTGCCTTTTCAGTAAAAGCAAAATGTATTCCATTACTGGACGATTCGCCACATTAATCATTGGTTTTGGCAAGTTACTGGTTAAAGGCCTGAGTCTTGTCCCCTCGCCTCCAGCCATCACTACCGCTTTTACAGCCATTTCTTTACCTCCTAAGCGCCAAGAAAATTGGTGGCTCTAGATTTAGATGAGATTTCTTTTTTTAAGACATGCCGAGCAATCAGAAAATAATCAAAAGCCGAGTACAAATAAACTAAAGCGCCTATAACATAAATAGATAGACCCCAACTTTCCATTTCAGGTAAAACCACCATCACTAAGCTGCTAAAAATCAAAAAAGTAGCAATTTTGCCAAAAAGCGAAACACCTAACGAGACTTTTCGGAGTTTCAAAAAAAGATAACCAACCACGACTAAGAAATCACGAGCCAAAACTGGGAGAACAAAAAGCAAGGAAAGATAACCTCGAATATAATATGCGACCAATACTGAAAAAATAAAAAGGCGGTCAACCAGTGGATCAAAAACAACTCCAAAACGGGTTACCTCATCCAATCTTCGAGCTAACTGGCCATCAAGAAAATCAGTTAAAAACGCAAATAAAAGTAGAGCCCAGACAGGGAAAACCGGCCAATGAAAGAAAAAATAAAGAAAAGCAGGGATCATAATTAGCCTAATTAAAGTCAACAAATTAGGTAAATTAAAAATTTTTTCGTTTTGCTTTCCAAATGATGACATGCAATTATTTTACCCTAAAAAGCTTTCTCAGGTAAGTAAAAATCTTTTCGTAACTCCTTAGAGTAAAGTATTTCAGTCACCTCTTTAAAAAATGGTTCTCAAAAACTTAAAACTCCAAAGCTTAAAAATTTTTTATCTTTGCCCAAAAACACAACAAAGCTAGAAAAACTCTAAAAGGCTCTCTAATAAAACCAAAATAAACCTTTAATCACTAGTCGAAAAATTGATTTGCCTACCCGTTAAAGTATGGCAAAAACGGGCGACCTCCAGCCCCCCATGCTGGTGCGCTAGCCACTTTTGCCATACACAATTAAATTATGAAAGAGACCAATGTTTCAATCTGAAATGGTCGGGGCGACCCGATTTGAACGGGCGACCTCCAGCCCCCCATGCTGGTGCGCTAGCCACCTGCGCCACGCCCCGACTTTATGAAACTTCAGCTTGATTATAGGATAGAAGAGCAACCAATTCAACACATCGATGCTTTTCAATCCGTTACAATCACTCTAAAACCCGATAAAAGGCCCCAATATATCAGATGCTGATTTCGCTTCTAAAATTGGGGTTGATTTAAAAATGATAATACGGTAACTTTTAATCGTTTGGAGGGGTGCCTTGAGAGCGTGGTTTGATTTCTTAAGAGAGAGATGGGATAAGTTTTGTGAAGAAAACGGCTTGGTTCTTACTTTCAAACAACAAATCGGTCTAGCAATTCTCTTGCTTTTATTTCTCGGTGGAGTTAGCTTTTACTACTATCTATCCCTGCCAAAACCACTCAAGTTAATTGAAAAGAGCGAAAGAAAGCTAAATTTTAGCAAAGAGTTTGCCACAGAAGCCAAAATTGCCGTCCATATTGGCGGTGAAGTGAAAAAACCAGGAGTTTATTACTTCCCGACTGGCAAAAGAGTAATTGATGCCGTAAAAGCAGCTGGGGGAACAAAAAAAGGGGCTAATCTTGATGCAATTAATCTAGCTCGCAAACTCCGTGACGGCGAAAAAATCATCATCCCTGGAAAAGAATCCAGTTTAAATCTTTCTTCAACCAATGCTGATAAAAACAAACTGATAAATTTAAACACTGCCAGCCTAGAAGAACTGGAGTCTCTACCGGGTCTTGGAGAAACTCTGGCTCAAAGAATTATCGAATATCGAGAAAAAAACGAAGGCTTCCAAAAAATAGAAGAGTTAAAAGAGATCGAAGGGATTGGAAAGAAAAAATTCTCTCAAATAAAAGACTTAGTCACTGTAGAATGAACCGCTTTACCCCATTTTTCTGGTTTACTCTAAGTTTCTCACTTGGCATACTATTAAAAACCCGCAACCAAAGCAGTTTTATTGTCGCCCTATTTTTTATCCCTTTAATCTTCTCCTTTTTAACCAAATCAAAATCGCTACCAATTTTCTTTGCTATCTTTGTTTTTCTAATTCTAGGCTGGATAAGGGTTTCGGTTTGTCATTCGTTGGAAAAATTTAAAGACAAAACAGTTGAAACCGAAGGCGAAATTGAAAAAAATAACCAAAGCTATTTTATTCAGGTGAAAAATATTATTTATAAAAACTGTGTTTACCAAGCAGAAGGAAAAATCTACTTAAGTCAATCTTATGCTTCATCGCTTCGTTATGGGGAAAAAATAAGGTTAAAGGGTAAATTAATAAAAAACGCCAACCAAAGCTTTTCTATTCTTTGCCCGCTAATCATCAAAAAGCCTAAATCCTGGTATCAAAAGCTTTTGACAAAAATCAAAGATCGTTCTTATCTTTTTTTCAAAGAAAATTTACCACCTAAAGAAGCAAATTTAGTAACTTCTTCTCTCTTTGGTCGAATGGAGCTTGAGCCTGAATTATACGGACTCTTTCAAAAAACTGGGGCTGCCCATTTGCTAGCAATCTCTGGCCTCCATGTCGGATTCCTATTTTTCCTTTTCTTGTCAATTTTTTCTTTCTTTCCTCGTTTACCCCGCTATCTTCTCAGTTTTTCTCTTCTCTTCATCTACGCCGCCTTGGCTGACCTAACCCCCTCGGTTACCAGAGCCTCATTAATGATTCTCATAAGTTTTCTTACTTTAGAAATTGGCCGGAACCACCAAATAATTAACAACCTTTCGCTTGCTTGCTTTATAATGCTTCTTTTTAATCCTTTTTTGCTCTATAACTTGAGTTTTCAGCTTTCGGTTTTGGCTGTCGCGGGCATTGGATTTTTTAAGCCAATGCTTGAAGAGTTTATTTGCATTTATCCCGAAAGTTTAAAAAGCCTTATCAACATTACTCTTTCTGCTCAACTGGGAACCCTTCCACTGGTACTCTATGCTTTTGGCAGTTTTCCTTCGGTCTCTTTTCTATCAAACCTTTTAATCATCCCTCTCTTCACTTTGAACACCTTCATATCCTTTCTCGCTCTCTTTATAAGTCTTTTTTTTAAACCTATCGCTTTACTGCTAATGCCTTTGATTTTTTTAATCACAAGAGCAATAATTTGGATTGTAAAAATTCTTTCTTTTTTTCCTCTATCAAATTCTACTTTAGCTGCATTAACCTTTTCCCCCCTCTTTTTAATACCAGCCTTCAAAATTCTTTTAAAACAAAAACCAAAAATTAATCTTTTTAACTTTTTGAGATGCTACCTTCTCTTTTTTTCTTTTGCTCTCTGGTATCACTCGCTAGGTACTTATTTTCGGCCTCCAACTTTTACTTTTTTAAATGTTGGTCAAGGTGATGCTTGTCTTATCCAGCTTCCCAAGGGACAAAACATCTTGATTGACGGCGGAGCTTCATGTTTCTTGCTTTCCAAAAATTTGAACTCAATGGGGATTCAAAAAATTGACGCCGTTGTTCTTTCTCACCCTCATCGCGATCATATTGGTGGTCTTTACGATTTACCTGTCAAGTTTAAAACCTGGAGCCTTTATTCCCAATACTACCCAAAGTCAAAAGAGTTTCAAAAACTGATTTCGAAATATCGACAAGCGAAAGTAAAAATTTATTTTCAAAAACGTGCCGCCACCTTCAAGCTTACTAAAGGAACTATTGAACTCATACCATTTTATCTTGAAGGCAACCTTAACGAATCTCCTCTAACAGCGATTGTCCATGCCGGAAAATTTTCTTTCTTGTTCCCAGGTGATGCCGAAAATAAAAGTCAACGTTGGCTCGCAAATAAAATCAAACCCGCAACTGTTTTAAAACTCCCCCATCACGGAGGTTTTCTCCGACCTGAATTTTTAAATAGAATAAAACCAAAAATTGGTATAATTAGCGCAGGAAAAAACAACCAATATGGCCATCCTAAACTGAAAGTCATTTCTCTGTTAAAAAAAGAAAATACAATTATTTATCGGACCGATGAAGACGGCTGGATTAAAATTAAAAAAGAAGGAGAATCCTTATCAATTAAAACCCAATTCTAAGGAAACTAATCGAAAATCTCTAATAGCAATTCTTGCCTTTCGCCTCTGTGCATTGATTCTGGCTTACCTAATAATGCACTCAAATATTTCTCCCTTTGAAGAAATACCACTATTTGACCTGTTATGGTACACCGCTCTCGCTTACAATCTCATACTGGTCTTAAAGCTTAAAACTCTTGCCAAAAATTTTCACCAGATTTATTTTTTTTGGCTTTTCGACCTTTTCTTATGCGCCATCTTGCTTGCTCTAAGCAGAGGGTGGAGAAGCCCTTTCTTTGTCTACACCATCTCGGTGTTGATAATTTTCGCTCGTTATTCCACCTGGAAAGTTTCTACACTTGTGCTTCTACTCTGGTCTATCCTTTATTATCTAACACTAGTTGTAAATGGCTTTACCCCGGCTGTCATTAAAAAGCTAAAAGAGTTAGACATTCTGATTGCTCATTACTTTTATTTTTTTGCTGTCATCTTTATAATCACCTTTCTCTCCAAAGTCATTGATCGCTCAGACCAGCAGCAAGAAGCCCTGAAGTTAGAAGAGAAAAAAGCTAAAAAAGCATTAGAAAAAGTAAAGCAAAGCTTAGCTCAGATTTCAACCATCCAAAAAATAGCCCAAAACATCTCAATCCAAACCGAAATTAAAGAAATGGTTAAAACTTGTTTGCATTCCTTGGAAAGCACTGGATTTCCTAGAGCTGCTTTGTGTTTAATTGAAAGCGAAAGCATCTCTCGCTGGTTTCGATCAAAACGTTTTAAAGAAAAATTTGAGGAAATTCCTGTGATTGAGATTGGAAATCAATCGGCGCTCGGCTTGGCTTTGCAAAAAAAGAAAGAATTGATCGTGGTTAATTCTTCTCACCCTCTGGCAACTGAAGCTCAAAGGCTTATTGGTTGCTCAACCAGTTCAACTTTTGTTTTCATCCCTCTAATCGTTGAAAATAAAGTAGAGGGAGCTTTGCTAGTTGAAGCCACCGAAAACAAAAATTTCTCTTTTGAAGATTTAGAACTTTTAAAAACCTTTGCTGGGCAAATTTCGTTAGCCTTTTTCCATGCTCTATCCCGTGAAAAAATCAAAAACACTATCATCACTGAAGAAAGAAACAAAATAGCAAAAGAGTTGCATGACTCAGTACTTCTAGAGCTTTACGGCTTAAGCCGCATTCTTGATTCCCTAAACATAAGCGGTAAGAAAAACTTAGAAAAAAAAGTCAACTTAGCTAAAGACATTGTAGAAAGAAGCCTGAAGACTTTACAGTTAGCTGTTCTTGACGGGGAAAGTTCAAGCTTGGAAAAAGATTTTTATGATTTAGTCAAAAAATACTCAGCTAATTTTGAAAAAAACACTGGAATTGAAACTAAGCTAAGTTTGGATCGTCATCTACCTTTGCTCTCACCCTTCGTGCAAAAGCATTTATTTCGAATGATTCAAGAGTCCCTCCACAACGTTTTCAAGCATGCGCAAGCCAAGCAAGTTGTCATAACGATGGGCTACCATAAAGCTAGGAAATATTTTTTGATAAAAATAAAAGATGATGGAGTGGGTTTTAGCTTGCGAGAAGCCAAAAGAAAGGGTGGAGCTAAAGGGCTAAGAAATCTTAGGGAAAGAGCTCAAGAAATAGAAGCAAACCTAAAAATAAAAACGAGGTTAGGTCAGGGCACGGAAATTAAAATTGAACTTCCCTGGACAATGAAGAAAAATGAAAGTAGTAGTCGTTGATGACCATGAGGTTTCCCAAATAGGGGTGAAAAAAATTCTCGAATCGAACGGTTATCAAGTAATTGGAAGTTTTTCTTCGCCTGATATGGCTCTCAAATTCATTGAGAAATGCGCGTCTCAATTTGTAGTAATCGATTTGCAGCTTGACAATCAAGGTGGTTTGGAGCTAGATAAGGAAATTAAAAACATCCAATTAACTGGTTTCACCAGAAAAGCTTTTTTAACACCTAAATTTAAAACTTGCTTTGATGAGTGCGTTTTAAAGGCTGAACCTACTGAAGACATCATAAAAGCTCTCAAATTCGCCGAAAAAGGAATATTTTTGTTTTTCCCTTGCTTGAAAAAGCTATGATTAAAGTGAAAAAAGAGTTAATCACTATGCGCGAAAGAGAAATCTTAAAATTTATGAAGGACGGGCTAACAGGAAAAGAAGCCTCAAAAAGGTTTTTTCTTTCTCAAAGCACGATTAAAACTCACCTGCGGTCAGCATATAAAAAGTTGGAAGCAAACGATAGACTTCAAGCTATAAGCAAAGCAATCGAGCAAGGTTATTTTGAGCTGGAATGATCTATCTTTTTTACGGTGACTTCAGTCTAGTAAACTTTGAAGCCGAAGATAAAATAGAAGAGCTTCAGAAAGCAAACCCGGGCCAATTTGAAATTCGAAAGGTTGATTTGGAGAAAGAAAAAATAAACACTTTTCTTTCTCAACCAACTATTTCTTTTTTTGGAAATCTTGAAATAAACGTAGTGTACCACGGCGAAAATTTAAGTAGGGAATTGATCACCAATCTGATTCAAAACTATAAAGAATCAGATGAAAGGCATTTAATCATTTTAGCTGGAGAACTTAAACCCCCACACCCTCTGTTGAAACCAGAATTTCTGAAAAACTGCAAAGAAGCCAGAAAAATAGTTTTTAACGAGAATTGGCTAAGAAAAAAAATCCAAGCTGAGTTCAGGAAGCATGGAAAGGAAGTTTCCAACAAGCTATTGGAGGTTTTAATTAATTTATACGGCAGTAACCTTAATCTAATTAAACAAGAAGCAAAAAAAATCGCACTTTATTTCGCTCGCCATAATAAAATCAGTAGCCAGGAGTTAAAACTTTTATTGAGCGAAAGCACAGAAAACCTTACCCTTAAACTATTCAAAGCCCTTTCCCAAAAAGATAAAAAACAAGTCCTCAAACTTCTGGCAAAAATGTTTACTTACCCTTCAGAGGCTCCCATTTTTATATCCCAAGTTCTAAGTCGCCTGCGGCTATGGTTGAAAGTCAGAGTTTTCACCGTTGAAGGGGTTACCGATTATAAAACTATCGCCAAAAAGCTAAACCTCAATCCCTACTATATTCGCCATTTAATAAACGAATCAAACAATTTCTCATGCCAGGAGCTAGAAAAAGCGCTTTTGGAAGGCTTAAAACTTGACTATCTCCTTAAGACCGGAAAAATTGAACAATCAGCCGCGCCGATTATCTTGCTGGAGAAGATTTTTCAACTTTGGGAAAATTCTGGGAAAGCTGATTAAGTTTCTTTGTCAGCTTTGACTTGAGAGAAGCTGCTCGACGCCTATGAATTACTCCCTTTGATGCCGCCTTATCAAGGATCTTATAAACCAACGGAAGCTGAGTTAAAGCCTCTTCACTTTTCCCAGTTTCTAAAATTTCCTTAAATTCTTTAATAACATTTTTTACTCTTGTCTTAACCGCCTTGTTTCTCAATCTCCGCTTCTCCGCTTGCCTCATCCTCTTGGCTTTTGACTTTATATTTGGCATTTTACCTCCTTAAATTGCCATATCATAGCAGAGGTAATAATTTAGAGCAACCATTTTTTTTCAGGCCAATTTCAGCTAAGATTTATACCGTGGAAATAAACACCGTTGAAATAATAAATTTAAAACATCTTATACCAAGAGAAAAGCTTTTCCCCTTGAGAAATCTATTTCCTTCGATTTCACATCTTTCTCATCCGGTTTTACTTGAAAGCAGTTACTTTAACCCGGAAACCGGTCGCTATTCAATTTTAACAGCCGAACCCTACTTAACGTTTAAAGCCGAACTAGAAACAGTGATAGTGAAAACGGATAAAGAAGAAAAGTTTATCAAGGGCGACCCCTTGGAAACTTTAAAAAAGGTCTGGTTATCCACCCTTCCAAGCAAAATTAAAAGTCCCGAACTCCCTTTTGTTGGTGGAGCAATTGGTTACTTTTCCTATGATCTTAAAGACTTTATCGAAAAACTACCATCTTTTGCTGAAAACGACTTAAAAGCTCCTCTTCTTTATTTAGGATTTTACGGCTGGGCAATTATTGAAGACCATCTAAAAAAAGAAGCCTTTTTGATTGTCACTGAAAAATCTACTTTAACCGAAAGTGAGATAATCAAAATCATCAAAGAAAGACCACTTCATTTACCTTGGAAAAATCACCGATTTAAAGGCAACAAATCTTTTAAATCAAACTTCACCAGAAAAAAATATCTTGAAGCAGTCAAAAAAGCTATCGATTATATCTACGCCGGTGACATTTTTCAGGTAAATCTTTCTCAGCGATTCCAAAATGATTTAAGCTTTCACCCTTTCGAAATATTTTCACGCTTACAGGAAATTAACCCAGTGCCTTTTGCTGCTTATCTTGGCTTCCCAGAGATCTCCCTCATTTGCTCATCACCCGAAAGATTTCTCCTTCTAAAACCCGATGGAACTGTAGAAACCCGGCCAATAAAAGGTACTCGGCCCCGAAGCATTGATCCGACTAGAGATCGTGAGTTAGCAAAAGAACTACTTAGCAGTTCGAAAGAGAGAGCAGAAAATCTGATGATAGTTGATCTTGAACGCAACGACCTCGGAAAGGTAGCGAAAACCGGATCGGTTAGAGTTAAAAAACTTTTCAAAGTGGAAAAATACGCTACCGTTCACCATTTAGTGTCAATTGTTAAGGCTCAATTAAAAAACGGAATCGATCAGTTTGATCTTCTCCGAGCCACCTTTCCAGGTGGTTCAATTACGGGTGCTCCAAAAGTGAGAGCAATGGAAATTATTGAAGAGCTTGAACCCACTAAAAGAGGACCTTACACAGGAACGCTTGGTTATATCTCATTTAATGGCCAAATGGACTTAAACATTGTTATTAGAACAGTAATAGTCAGAGAAAATCAAGCTTTTTTTCAGGTAGGAGGAGGGATTGTAGCTGACTCTCAACCTGAATTAGAATATGAAGAAACCTTACAGAAAGGACAAGCGCTTTTTAAAGTTCTGAGTGGCTGATGTTTGTCTACCTTAACGGGGATTTCATTAAAGCACATGAAGCTTCAATTAATCCCTTTGACTTCGGCTTCCTTTACGGGTATGGTCTCTTTGAAACTATTCGAGTTTACAACGGTTCCCCTTTTGCCCTAGGCCGTCACCTCAACCGCTTAGCGAAATCAGCTAAGATTTTAAAAATTCCTTTGCCTCCTCTTAATGAACTAAAAAGAGCCAGTGAAAAACTGATAAAAATAAACCACTTAACTGATGCGAAAATAAGGATTACCATTAGCAACGGAATAAGCGAAGGCTTTCCCTACCCTAAACACACGACTCCACCAACTGTTTTTATCTTCGTAAAACCCTTCAAAAACTATCCTTTCCGCTATTATCGCAATGGCCTTAAGGCTACGTTTTTAGAAGAAAGGATCAATCAGAGCTCAATTCTTTCCCAGCTAAAAACAACTTCCTTTATTAACCGCTTAATTGCGCTTAGAGAGCTTAAAAAAAAGGGAATAGATGAAGGTTTTTATCTCAACTTTAACGACGAACTCACTGAAGCCACTCTTTCTAACGTGTTCCTCGTTAAAAAAAATGAAATTATCACCCCACCGGTTGAAGCTGGTCTTCTTCCTGGAATCACCCGAGAAATAATCTTGGAAATCGCTCCCACTATTGGGATTAACCCCATAGAAAGAACAGTCAAAAAAGATGAAATTTTTGAAGCAGAAGAGATTTTCATTACCAGCACTTTAAAGGAAGTTATGCCAGTTGTTGAAGTAGAGGGTAGAAAAATTGGCAGCGGACACCCTGGCCCGATTTACCAAAAAATTCATCAAGCTTACAAAGCATTGGTGAAAAAATCTCAATAATTTTTTGGTAATTTCGGCGTTTATCATTGATCTGAAAAGGAACACACCTGAAACGCCCAAAAAAATAGCTTTAAACTTTTAATCTAATATGAAGGTTTAAACTGAAAAGAAAAGGCTTCTTCAGCTAATTTAGCAAGTTGGAAAACCATCGGTTCGCTGAAAGAGGAGCCTATTATTTGAAATCCAACGGGTAAGCCATCAGAAAGGCCAGCCGGAATAGAAATTGCAGGCAAACCCGCTAGATTAACTGGAATAGTGCAGACATCTGAAAGATACATTTGCAGAGGGTCATCAACTTTCTCGCCAAGCTTAAAAGGAACGGTGGGTGCAGTCGGTGACACCAAAAGATCGTACTGTTCAAAAGCACGATTAAAGTCCTGAATTATCAAAGTCCTGATCTTCTGAGCTTGACCATAGTAAGCCTCATAGTAACCTGCGGATAAAGCATAAGTCCCCAACATTATCCTTCTCTTTACCTCAGCTCCAAAACCCTCTGCCCGTGTTTTAGCGTACATTTCCCAAATATCTTTTGCCTCGAAGTCACGATAACCATAACGAACGCCATCGTACCGTGCTAAATTTGAACTGGCTTCAGCAGGAGCTATTAAATAGTAGGCGGAGAGTGCGTATTCAAAAGAAGGGAGAGAAACTTCCTCAACAATAACCCCTGCGTCAGCTAACCTATTAAGCGCCCAATCGAAAACTTCCTTTACTCCTTTTTCTATTCCCTCACCAGCCAGTTCCCTCACAACACCCACTTTCATTTTCTTAAAAGGTTCTTCCAAACAAGCTAAATAATCTGGCACCTCGTTAGGAAAAGAGGTAGAGTCTTTTGGATCGTGACCTGCTATAACCTGAAGCAAAAAAGCGCAATCAGCAACATTCTTTGCCATCGGACCAACTTGATCCAATGAAGAAGCAAAAGCAACCAAACCATAGCGAGACACCAAACCATAAGTCGGTTTAAGACCTACCAGCCCGCAAAAAGCAGCCGGTTGACGAATTGAACCTCCAGTGTCAGAACCCAAAGCCAACGGTGCAAGATCAGCAGCCACCGCTACCGCCGACCCTCCCGAAGAACCACCCGGCGTTCGATCCAAATCCCAGGGGTTTTTAGATGGTCCAAAAGCTGAATTTTCAGTGGAAGAACCCATAGCAAACTCATCCATGTTGGTCTTGCCAACAATTATAGCGTCTTCAGCTTTCAACTTCTCGATAACCGTAGCATCATAAATCGGGATAAAGTTCTCTAAAATTTTTGAAGCACAAGTCGTTCTTATCCCTTCGGTACAAATATTGTCTTTTACCGCCACAGGCACGCCCGCTAATACGCCCAAATCATCCCCTCTAACTATCTTTTCTTCCACTTTTTTAGCCTGACTAAGAGCTTCATCAAAGGAAACCGTCAAATAAGCGTTTAGGGAGGGATTATGCTTTTCTATTCTAACTAGATAAGACTCTAAAAGTTCTGAAGGTGTTAATTCTCCTTTAAAAAATTTTTGAGCCAAGGGATGCAATCTCTTACTCATTATCTTAAGTTATCTTAGGCACCATAAAGGCTCCTGATTCCTTTTGAGGAGCATTTTTTAAAGCCTTTTCCAAAGGAATTGATTCTCTGGGTACATCCTCTCGAAAAACATTTTTCAAAGGCCAAGGATGAGAAGTTGGCTTAATGTTACGAGTGTCGACTTCTTTAATTTTGCCCGCATGTTCAAGAATCTGACCGAGCTGCTTAGTAAACTTCTCAATCTCTTCTTCGGTAAGTTCTAGCCTAGCTAGCCAGGCGATATGCTCAACATCTTCTCGAGAAATCATTGCCCAACTCCTTAAGATCGCAAAAAAAGGTAAAAAATAAGTGCTAAAACATTATTGAGTATATGAAAAATTAGGCTGGCGTCAAGAGAATTCCTTTTTTCAAGCATCAATGCAGACAAAATTACAAAAAACAAAAAGGGAGGTATAAGTAAAAGCAAAAAGTGTAAAAGCGAAAATACAAAACTTGAAATGAACAAAGCGGGGAAAAAACCTTTTTTTTCTTTTAGGTAAAGATAGATGTAACCCCGAAAAAACAACTCTTCTGTCAAAGGGCCTAAAAGGCCAATCACTAAAAAAGCAGGCAGTAACCAAAAGCCCTTAATTCTAAAGAAAAAGGGAGAAAGGTCATATACTTCATACAAGTTGCAGCCAAAAAGGGACCGTAATAAATATCCATAAAAAGCAGTGAACAAAGTAAAAAGACAAAAAGCAAACAATCCCCAAATAAATGCCGATAAAGCAAAACCTGAAAAACCCACAGATGACCATCCAGCTCTCCTTGCTCGAAAAAACCAAATTAAAAGTAGACCTCCCAAATAAAAAAATAATAAAGCAAATAAAATAACAGCCGGCCCCTCTCTCATTAACCTATGCGCCAAAAAAAAATTAATAATTAACCAGAGAAAACCGCCCCAACAAACCCAAAGACATAAAACTAAAAAAGGGGAAGATAGGCAGGAGTTTAAAAATGAGTTTTTTTCGCTCACCTCAACTAACCTTTTCTTTGCCGATGAGCTTTAAAAATTCTTCCTCAGACAAGATTTTAACCCCCAATCTTTTTGCTTTTTCATACTTGGAGCCCGGTTGGTCACCAACCACAACATAGCTAGTTTTCGAACTAACACTAGAAGAAACCTTGCCCCCCAACGACTCGACCAATTCCTTGGCTTTGTCGCGGGATAAGCTCTTCAAACCGCCGGTAAAAACAAAAGACAATCCTGAAAGCCTGGTTTCTTTTTTTTCTTCCTCTTCCTCTTCCATCTTTAAACCTGCTTTTTTCAACTCTTCGATGACTTCAAGATTGTGGGGTTGACGAAAAAAAGCTAACACGCTCTCAGCTACTTTTGGACCGACTTCAGGAATGCTTATTAGCTCTTCATAACTTGCTTTCTTTAGGTTTTCAATTGAACGAAAATTTTTTGCCAAAACGGTAGCTAAATGTGCTCCAACATGTCGGATACCCAGTGCAAAAAGAAGACGCGAAAGTGGGCGGTTTTTTGAAGCTTGGATCGCATTGTAAAGATTGTTAGCTGATTTTTCTTGAAAATGCTCAACCTGAAGCAAGTCTTCTTTAGTCAATTTGTAAAGAGAGGCAACATTTTTCACCAACCCCCTCTCTAACAAATCCTTCACTACCTCAGGCCCCAAGCCATCAATGTCCATGCTTCCCCTTCTCCCCCAGTGTAAAATATGCTCAAAAACCTGAGCCGGACAGTAAATTCCACCGGTACACCGAGCAACAGCTTCGCCTTCCGACCTTATCACTTCTGAACCACAAACTGGACAAACTTTAGGCATTTGAAAGAATTTTTCCTTGCCTGTCCGCCGGCTAGGAACCGGAGCCACTATTTCAGGAATAACATCGCCTGCTTTTTGGACCACAACCCAATCGCCAATTCTTATATCCTTTCTCTTGATTTCATCCTCATTGTGCAAAGTGGCACGGGAAATGGTGCTCCCAGCCACCCGAACTGGTTGAAGAACAGCTACTGGAGTTAAAGCACCTGTTCGCCCAACGCTAACTTCAATATCTAAAAGCCTGGTCACTTGCTGCTCAGCCGGAAACTTATAAGCAATTGCCCAACGAGGAGATTTAGCAGTAAACCCCAACAGCTTTTGCTGAACAAGGCTATTTACTTTAACTACTACCCCATCAATCTCGAAAGGCAAAGAGTGACGCTTTTTCTCCCACTCCAGGCAAAAAGCTTCTACCTCAGCTTCTGATGTAAAAAGACTAGCAAAAGGAGTGATCTTAAAACCCGCCTGATTTAAATACTGAAGGACTTCCCAGTGAGATTCAAATTCAACCCCCTCGATTTTTCCAATACCATGGGCAAAAAAGTCAAGTTTTCTTCGGGCCGTAATTTTCGGATCAAGTTGGCGTAAAGAACCAGCTGCTGAGTTTCTGGGATTAGCAAACAAAGGTTCGCCGCTTTCAGCTCTTTCCTCATTGACTTTTAAAAACTGCTCTTTTGTTAAGTAAGCCTCGCCTCTAACTTCCAACACCGCAGGGATAATTTCCCCTCTCAACACCAAAGGAACTGACTTAATCGTTTTAACATTAGGAGTTATGTCCTCACCCACTTCTCCATCACCCCGCGTTGCCGCCCGCCAATAACGACCTTCCCGGTAGACTATCGCAACAGCCGTACCATCTATCTTCAATTCACAAACATAATCAACTTTCTGACCGGGCAGCAACTTCCTAACCCGTTCGAAGAAAGCTCTCAACTCACCTAAATCGAAAGCATCAGCCAAGGAAAACATTTTTTCCAAATGCTTAACCGGCAGAAAACCTTCAGCCGGTGGAGCTCCGACCCGCTGGGTTGGGGAATCGGGAGTCACTAAATCCGGGAACTTTTCTTCCAGTTTTATCAATTGACGCATCAACTCATCGTATTGTTCATCAGATATCTCAGGTGAATCAAGAACATAATATCGATAGTTGTGATAATTTATTTGCTTTCTTAACTCTTCAATTACTTTTTTTGCTTCCTCTTTGTTCATGGTCTCTTTAGCCATGATGCTTTCATTCAAGTCAGATTATTAACATTGCATCGCCAAAAGAAAAAAAACGGTATTTGAGTTTGACTGCCTCCTTATAAGCTTTAATTATTTTATCACGTCCTGCAAAAGCAGAAACCAATACCAACAGAGTTGAGCGAGGGAGATGAAAGTTAGTAATCAAAGCTTCAACGACTTTAAATTTAAAGCCCGGGTAAATGTAGAGTGAGGTTTCGCCTTCAAAAGGTCTCAACTTGCCCCCTGTTTGAGCTACTGTTTCCAAAGCCCTTACAGTAGTGGTCCCACAAGCAAAAACTCGACCACCTTTCTCCCGCACCTCATTTATAATTTCAACCGCTTTTTTAGAAACTTTAAAATACTCTTTGTGTATCATGTGTTCTTCTACTTCTTCTTCCTTGATGGGACGAAATGTATCCAAACCTATATGAAGGGTCACGCGTGCAATCTTCACTCCCTTTTTCTGTATTTTTTTTAATAAATTGGTAGTAAAATGAAGCCCGGCTGTTGGAGCAGCTGCCGAGCCAGAAACTCTGGCGTAAACTGTCTGATAGCTTTTTTCGTCTTTTAAGGGAACCTTGATGTAAGGAGGTAACGGAATTTCCCCAGCCATTTCTATTTTTTTAAGGGAGGAGGTGTTAAACTTTATCAGTCTCACCCCCCCATCCTTTCTGCCAACCACTTTTCCGATAATATCGGATTGAAAATAGAGAATTCCGCCTTCCTTCACTTTCCTGCCAGGCTTAACTAGCGCCTCAAATAAGCCATCTCGAACTTTGCGCAAAAGCAAAACTTCCACTTTCCCGCCCGTTTCTTTCCTTCCAAATAATCGCGCCTTAATCACTCGGGTGTCGTTAAGAACCAGACAATCACCAGGCCGAAAATAATCAAGAATTTGATGAAAGCGGCAATGAGTAATTTTACCCCCTTTTCTCTCTAAAACCATCAAGCGACAACTATCAGGAGGAAAAACAGGTTGCTGGGCTATCCGGTCCGGCGGAACATAAAAATCAAAAAGTTCAGTTTTCATTTCCGGTTTAAAAACCAGAACAAAAGATTTAAAATCAAAGTCAAAATAAGGCTTAAAATCAAGCCAGTTGCTATAGGAAAAAAGAAAGTGAAATTCCCTCGCTTAATTAAAATATCTCCTGGCAAAAGTCCAAATCCCCCACTTTTAAAAACTCGAGAAAGAAATATTAGAAGCAAACCGGTTATTGCCATCAGCAATCCCATTAAAAGGAGCATCTTTCCGAAAAAATCAAGCTCGCGCACTTTTCTTCACCTCTTTCTCTTTCACGCGCTCCATCTCGCTAAACAAACATCCGCAATACCACTGCCGATAAAATCCCTTCTCCCTGGCTTCATTTAGCCCCTGATAATAACCAGAACGAAAATCAAAATAAACAAACTCAACCCCAAAATCCCGAGCCGCTTTTTCCCCTTCTTCACGAACAAGCTCATGTTCCTGATAAGGGCTGACCAACAAAGTTGTAGTCATTCGGTATATACCAAGACTTTTAGCCAAACGAGCAGTTTCCCTAAGCCTCAACGAATAGCAAGAGCGACATCTAACAGGTTTTTCCGTCGCCAACCCAATTGACTGAAAATAAATTTCTGGCCGATAATCGCCAATTTTACTGCTCAAACCTAACTCAGCTGATAACTGCCGAAAACTTTCTAGTCTTTTCTGATACTCCTGATAAGGGTGAATATTTGGATTAAAATAATAAAGCAGCAAGTCTGGCTCGTCCTTCCTCAATAAAGTAACAGGATAGATTGCACAAGGAGAACAACAAACATGCAAAACCAAACTCACAACTACCCCCGGCTAATCAAAGCCACTCCCAAAGCAACTAGCAAGGCTCCAACCCATCGAAAGACATTAACGTCTTCACCAAAAAAAATCCTGGAAAACAAAAGAATTAGGATATAGCTAGTCCCAATCAATGGATAGGCAAAACTCAAATCAACACGTGTCAAAGCAATAATCCATAAAAAAGCACTGATGACAAAAAGCAAAAGCCCTCCTAGAATCAAGGGCGACTTAAGAAAAGAAAAAGCCACCTGCAATGGATTTTTAAGCGCTGAGGTTTCAACTCTTCCCATTCTATTGGCTCCCGCTTTCAACAGAAGCTGACCACTTACCGAAAAAATCACCGCAATTAAAATTAAACCAATCGACTTATTCACAGGATAATTTTAATCAAGTTTTGCTCTCAATTCAAAAAAGAGTCCCTTTTTTCTTTAGCCCCAAATGTTCAAATGCAAGCTCAGTCGGAACTCGCCCTCGAGGAGTCCTATGAACCAATCCCAGCTGCAAAAGATAAGGTTCGTAAACGTCTTCAATGGTCTGTGGGTCTTCGCCGACCGAAACCGCTAAGGTGTTTAAGCCAACTGGCTTGCAATGAAATTTCTCAATTAAGGTTAAAAGAATCTTGCGATCAAGAGCATCCAAGCCTTTCTCATCAACTTCATAAAAATCCAACGCCTCACTGGCCACTTGCTCGTCAACCAAGCCGCCCTTTTTCACCTGCGCATAATCTCTAACTCTTCTCAAAAGCCGGTTGGCCACCCTTGGCGTGCCTCGAGAGCGCCGGGCAATTTCTAGGGCACCGCCCTCGGTGACAGGAATTTTCAAAATCTGGGCTGAACGAAGAACGACTTCCTTAAGTTCCTCAGAAGAATAAAAATCAAATCTAATTGTCTGACCAAACCTATCCCTCAATGGTGCTGTTAAGAGTCCCGGTCGGGTCGTTGCGCCAATTAAAGTAAAAGGTGAAAGGTAGAGACGCAGAGTCCGAGCTGATGGTCCCCGGCCAATAATAATATCAAGCTTGTAATCTTCAAGAGCAGGGTAGAGTATTTCCTCTACCGTACGAGAAAGTCGGTGAATTTCATCAATAAAAAGAATGTCACCTTCCTCTAAAGAAGTCAAAATTGCTGCCAAGTCGCCTGCTCTCTCCAAAGCCGGTCCCGAGGTAATCTTAACTCTAGCATTTAACTCATTAGCAATAATTGTAGCCATTGTAGTTTTCCCCAAGCCCGGCGGGCCGCAGAAAAGAAGATGGTCAAGACATTCAGATCTGCCGCGAGCAGCCTCGAGAATAATAGAAAGTGTTTCCTTTATTTTCTTTTGCCCAATAAACTCCCTTAAATAGCGAGGGCGCAAACTAACTTCAACTTCTTTGTCCTCATCAAAAGGAAAAGAAGAAAGCAAGATCTTGTCAGTCAACTGTTTGCCCCCATAGCCATTTTATTTAAGGCTAAACGAACAATTTCTTCAACTGGCTCAGTTTGAAAATCAACTTCAAGGTTTCTAACTATTTCGCGAGCTTGAGAAATCGGATAGCCCAAACTTGTGAGAGCCTCAATTACTAAAAGTTTTTTCTCTCCTTCGAAATTCTTTTCCCCTGTCAATGCCCAACCTTTAAAACTCGCGAACTTCTCCTTCAAGTCACCCAAAAGCTTTCGGGCCGTCTTCGGACCCAAACCCGGAACGCGAGCCAATGCTAAAGCATCTCCTTTTGCTACTATCGACTCTAACTCAGCTAAAGAAAAAGCTGACAAAATGGCTAGAGCCGTTTTAGGGCCAACCTGAGATAAAGAAATTAGTTCTTTAAATAGTTCCTTTTCTTCCGCCTCCAAGAATCCATAAAGTTCAATCCCATTAGGTTTTAAATGCAAAAAAGTATGGATGGCTTTTCTTTCCCCCTCTTTTAAAGAATTTAGTTCTTTTTGAGGTAGGTAAACCTGATACCCAACTCCACCGACCAAGAAAACAGCTGATTCAGGTAAAACTCTTATAACTTCACCCTCAAGATACGAAATCATCAGAGTTCTCCACCTTTTCTATAAATTTTAGCGAATGAGCATGACAAACGGCCGCCGCCAAAGCATCAGCTGCGTCATCAGGAAAAGGTATTTGGTCAAGGTTTAAAACCTCTTTGACCATTGCCTGAACCTGTTTTTTGTCAGCTCGTCCAAAACCCACCAAAGACATTTTTATCTGTAAAGGTGTGTACTCAAAAACACGCAAACCGCAAGTCGCAGCTGCTAACATTACCACACCTCGAGCTTCTCCTACCAGCATTGCCGTTTTAGAGTTTAAATTGAAAAAAACTTTCTCCACAGCTATATCATCCGGTTTATAAAGATCAATCAAGTCAATAAGTTTCCGATAAATTTTCAGAAGTCTAAATTGATGATTGAGTTCAGGTGAGGTTCTAATACAACCGTAACTGACACTAACTAACCTATCCCCGCTTACTTCAACAATTCCGTACCCGGTAGTTGCTGTCCCCGGGTCAACTCCAAAAATAATCATTTATGAAGCAGCTAATTCCTCGAGTAGGCGCTCGGGAATGTCGAAATTGGAATAAACTTCCTGAACATCATCGTGCTCCTCTAAGGCGTCCAAAAGATTCAAAACTTTTTGGGCTTCATTGCCTTCCACTCGAACTGTCCGTTGAGGAACCATAGTAATCTCGGCTGAAACAATGGAAAAATTTTTTTCAGCTATTGCCTCTTTAACGCGGCGAAAGTTCTCAAAAGTAGTGATTATTTCCACCTCGTTTTCCCGAGTTATAACGTCCTCAGCCTCTTCTTCTAATGCTATCTCTAACAAACTTTCTTCTTCCTCAGCCGAGTTAACACTCACCACAATAACGCCTTTGCGCTCGAATAACCAGCTCACACTGCCACTTTCCGCTAAGCTTCCACCCGCTGAAGAAAAAATATTTCGAATTTCGGCAGCAGTGCGATTTCGATTATCGGTCATTACTTCCACTAAATAAGCTACCCCACCAGGTCCATACCCTTCATAAAAAACATGTTCATAATTAACACTCTCGCCTTCGCCCGCTGCTCTTTTTATTGCCCTTTCAATATTTTCATGAGGAACATGAAAAGAACGGGCTCGATCTATAGCCTGAGCTAACTGGGGATTGGTATCAGGATTCGGATTTTTTTTTGCTGCCATCATTATTGCCCTGATTAGCTTAGAAAAAAGCTGACCTCTTTTAGCGTCTTCTTTCGACTTCTTTCTCTTAATTTGAGCCCACTTAGAATGTCCAGACATTAGCTTTTTTTGCTCCCGTCAATTAAACTCAAAAAAAGTCGATGGATACGGTCATCCGATGTTAGTTCGGGATGAAAAGTGCTTGCCAGAACATTCTTTTCTAAAACCAAAACAGGCTTACCTTGATAGCGAGCCAAAACTTTAACTTGAGGCCCAACCTTGCTTATCAATGGAGCCCTAATGAAAACTCCGCGATAAGGAGTTTCAAATCCTTCGACTTCGATTTCGTCTTCGAAACTTTCCCTTTGGCGACCGTAGGCGTTCCTTTTTACCTCAACATCAAGTATTTTCAGTGAAAACACAGCGTTATTTTCCACTCGGCGGGCTAAAATAATTAGACCCGCGCAAGTTCCATAGATGGGCATGCCACTGCTCACTTGAGCTCTTATAGGTTCAGTCAAGCCTTCTTCCTTAATGAATCTAGCGATTGTAGTGCTTTCGCCCCCCGGAATGATCAAGCCATCTAATTTACTTATCTCAACCGCCCGTTTAACAGGCATAGCTTTCCCACCAGCTTTTTCTATTGCCTGTATATGCTCTCGAACATCACCTTGAAATGCTAGAACGCCAATTCTCATTACCAACCTCGCACCTGTAAAAGTTCTTCTTGAGACAGAACTTTGACATCTAAGCCCTTCATTGGCTGACCAAGTCTTCGAGACACTCGAGCTAGAACATCAGGGTCATCATAGTGAGCAACAGCCTCAACAATTGCTTTAGCGTAAAGGGGAGGGTTCTCCGACTTAAAAATTCCTGATCCAACAAAAACGCCATCAGCACCAAGCTGCATCATTAATGCAGCATCAGCTGGAGTTGCAATCCCGCCTGCCGCAAAATTAACCACTGGCAACCGGCCAAGCTCTTTAACCTTTTTTACTAACTCATATGGCGCCTGCAGCTCTTTAGCCACTTTCATTATTTCCTCATCAGATAGAGAAGTGATTCGTCGGATTTCCCCCATTACTGCCCTCATATGCCTGACCGCTTCAACCACATTTCCAGTACCGGCTTCGCCTTTTGTCCTTATCATTGCTGCACCCTCACCTATTCTTCTTAAAGCTTCACCCAAATTACGGCAGCCACAAACAAAAGGGACACTAAATTTGTGCTTATCAATATGATGCTCTTCGTCAGCTGGGGTTAACACTTCGCTCTCGTCTATAAAGTCAACACCTATAGCTTCTAAAATTTGCGCCTCAACAAAATGACCAATCCGAACTTTCGCCATCACCGGGATAGAAACAGCACCCATAATCTCTTCGATGATCGCTGGATCAGCCATTCTTGCCACACCGCCCGCCGCTCGAATATCAGCCGGCACCCTTTCCAAAGCCATGACGGACACCGCACCAGCGTCTTCAGCTATCTTTGCTTGTTCAGCATTGGTAACATCCATTATCACACCGCCTTTGAGCATTTCAGCCAAACCTGTCTTTAAACGGTAACTCCCTTTTTCCATCTTTATAATCCTCCCAAATACCGATTATCTCAAAACTTACACATGATATTCCAACACTATCAATTATAATCTCAACACCTTAATTATACGACGAAGTAAAAAAACAATTAAGTTTTAAGGCAAAAAGATCGGTTGGTGAGAACCTGAGAAAAACCGCTTAAAATCAATTCCTGATTTCATTAAATTGAAAATGTGCCGAAGATATCTCAAGTCAAACGGTTCTTCATACTCTTCGACTTCTGGTTCTCCTTTAATTTTCCCCAACTTCGCCGCTAACTTCACGGCATCAGTATAGTTACCAAGCTGGTCAACAAGCCCCATTTCCTTAGCCTGACTGCCAAGATAAGTTAGACCGGTAGCGTACTTTTCTACCTCCTCCAAAGATAAATTACGACTCTCTGCCACATTTTCAATAAAATCTCGGTAGATCACTTCAGCCTGCTCATCAAGAACTTTTCGCTCCTCTTCCGTTAACGGCCTAGCTGGATTGCCAATGTCCTTATATTTTCCTTTAGTGATAACTATGTAACTTACTCCCAATTTATCAAGTAAACCCTTAAAGTTTGGAAGGGTTATTATAACCCCAATACTACCAACAGCCGAAGAAGGAGAGGCAACAATTTTATCGGCTCCACAAGCAACCCAGTAAGCACCAGACGCCCCAATATCGGCGATTGAAGCCACCACGGGTTTTTTCGCCCTTTTAAGTTCAGTAAATATTTCCTGTGAAGCGGCGGCTGTTCCACCAGGACTATTAATCCGCAAAAGGATAGCCTTAATACTGTCATCTTTTTCTGCCCAGCGGAGTTGCTCAATTATTTTTTCAGGTGTTATCCCACTAAGGCCATCTTGAGAAGCAGAAATTTCGCCTTCAACTCTAATCAAAGCCACTGAGCCGCCTGCCGAAAGCTTTCGAGAAAAAAAAGGCTTCTTAAAAAAAACAAATAAAAAGTAAAAAGGCAAAAATAAAAACAAAAAAAACAAGATTAAAGCGGATGAACACCCTATCAACCACCACTTTTTTTTCTTCTCCACTTCCAATCCTACTCCTTTACTTCTTTTATTATAAACAAACTGCCCTCTACTTCTAACTCTTCTACCTTTATCGAATTTCCCTCCCGCCTCACCATCAAGTCCACTTTATTCTCTCCCACTCCTAAATTAGAAATCTTGACCCAGTTCAACCAAGGAGGTAAGGTTGGTCTGATGACAAGAAGATTTTTGGAAGCGTATGCTTCCAAACCAAGGAGAGAAAACAAAATCATAAAAACACTTCCTGCTGCCCATGCCTGAGGCAAACAAGCAACCGGATAGGAAACAGGATAATTATTGCCCCGCCGAGTAAAACCACAAAAAAGCTCGGGAAAACGGAGTTGCGGATGACGTGATACCATCTCATACAAGCCATTGGCTACCACCACTGCTTCGTCCTCGAAGCCATATTTTTTTAGACCGGCAATTATCAGAGAGTTATCATGAGGCCAAACTGTCCCCGTATGATAACCCATAGGGTTATAAACCCTTTCAGCCTTACTAACTGTTCGGATTCCCCATCCAGAAAACATATCAGGTAATAAAAGTCTTCGCGCAATCCAAAAAGCTCTTTCTTGAGACACAATCTCCGCCCACAAACAATGTCCTGGATTTGAAGTCACAGTTTTTATCGGCCTCTTATTGCCATCTAAAGCCAAAGCATAAAAATTACGCTCTTCTTGCCAGAAAAACTCTTCAAATTTTTTTCTTATTTCTTCGGCTTTACCTTCTAACTTCTTAGCTTTTTCCTTATCACCCCAGCGGTTAAACCAGTTCGACCAGCTCAAATAAGCTTTATAGGCATAGCCCTGAACTTCAACCAAAGCAATAGGAGGTTGCGGTTGCTTACCGTCCTCGATAATAGCATCCCAAGAGTCCTTCCAGCCCTGATTGAAAAGACCTTTTTTTGATCGACACTGATACTCAATCAAACCATCTTTATCCACATCGCCAAACTTTTCCAGCCATTCAAAAGCCAACAAAATGTTGCTCATAATGCTCTTAATGAAGTTCTCGTCTCCGGTCCATTTAAGATACTCGCTGGCTAAAATTAAAAACAAAGGAGTTGAGTCAACCGAACCATAATACGGAGTTTGAGGAATCTGACGCAAATTTGCTAATTCACCTTGTCGTATTTCGTGAAAAATCTTCCCAGGTTCCTCATCTCTTTCAGGATTAAACTCTTTTCCTTGAAAGCGGGCGCAGAAGGAAAGAGTTCCTTTTGCTAAAGAGGGTTTAAAAGGCAAAGCCTGAAGAGCCGAGATTAGTGAATCGCGGCCAAAGGGAGCAGCAAACCAAGGAATACCAGCATAGATAATTTCACCCATATAAGTAGGGGTGTAAAGCTGTCGCAAATCGTTGCTGGCTTTCTCCAGAACGATATTGAAAAGCTGGTTATCAGTTGTCAACCGAACCGAGTTTCTCTCCCATTCCAAATAAGATCTTCTCAAATGAGCCACTACTTCATTAAAAGACTTGATCTTTCTCCGAACACCTCCAATTGATGGTTCAAAAGAAAGATCAAGCAAAAACCGACCTTGAGGACCTATCTCAATTTCAAAGAAAACCTTCACCGTTTCGGGCGTAAAAATAATACTTTTTGGCTCTTGCCCCCACTTAATCCTCAGTTGCCGGAACACTTCATCCTCTCCCATGTAAGCAAAAATTATCCCTCCCGGACATACCTTTGGCTTCAAATAAGTTCCCCTTCTTTTCCTTTTTAAGCCTCTTACTTCAAAAATATCAGCAAAATCGGCTCCAAATTCAAATTCCAGAGGAACTTTGACAATAAAGGAATTATAGTTCTTCAATCTCAATCGTTCGTACAAAACTCTTTTTATAGCTCTTAATCGTCGAATATTGATAGTATGCTGAGGGATTAAAATGCCGTCGTAATTAATCTCGACATTTGTTCCTTCAACATGACCAAGATAATTTCTTTCAGCTGTTGAATGAAGTAAAACGGGATGACTCCCTGCCACTCGAAGTTCATAAGCACTTAAAAAGCGGGTATCACGATAATAAAATCCAAAACCTCCCCGGTTTACAATTGGAATATCGCCTTCAAGATTAGTATAGAGAAAACACTCTCCTTCTTTTATGCTTAAACGACCTTCTTTAACTTCACCTAAAGCCAGAGAGACGCCTTGATTTAAAAAGCGAAAGGTGGTCTCGTAATCAACTTCAAACTCTTCTCCTTCTGGGGAAATAATTTTTTTCTCTTTGATTTCTGGTCGCTTCATCAATCCTCTATTATGGTAGCGCCTTTTTCTTCTATCCTCAAAAATTTTAGCTTGTAATTCAGCTTTTTTTGATTCAAAAGGCACTGAATATCTGCTTTCAAACTTTCTTCATCTGTTTTTTTGTAAAAACCAACCAAGGCAGGCCCCGCGCCACTCAAAGAAGCACCAAGCACAGCCGAAAGGTTGTTAAGGTGAGTCAGCAAATCTGAAAGTTGTGGTATCAATTTCTGACGATAAGGTTGATGAAGTTTATCTTTCATTGCTTCCTTTATGTCGCCCCAGTCGCCCCTAATCAAAGAAAGGGCAAGGAGAGATGCTCTTGAAAGGTTAAAAATAGCATCATCAAGTCTCACTGTTTCAGGCAAAACCCCACGAGCTTCATGGGTAGAAAGTCCAGTCGGAGGAATCAACAAAAAAACTCGGAGATCAGGATGCAGTTTATAACTACGCGTTTCATAAGCATTACCAACCTGGTAAGAAATGGTAAACCCGCCAAATAAACTTGCGCTTACATTGTCAGGATGCCCTTCATACTCTGCCGCTAATTGAAAAATATCTCTCAAACTCAGTTCAGTTCGGTACAGTTTATTAGCAGCAATTAGCGAACCGACGATTGCCGCCGCACTGCTACCCAAGCCTCGAGTCAAAGGAATTTCATTCTGAATCCTAACCTGAAGTGGCACTGGTTTCTTTCCCAACTTCATGCAGAAAAACTCGAAAGTGCGAAAGATTAGATTGCGAGTATTTAATGGCAAAGTATCGGCACCTTCTCCTTCAGCGACAATTTCATATTGGGAACTGAATTGAAACTCAAGTTCTAAAAACAAAGGTAAAGCTAAGCCAAACACATCAAAGCCAGAACCAAGATTAGATGTGGAACCCGGAACAACTGTTTTTACCATTTCATTTCCTTCAAAATCAACTTCTTAGTTTCTTCTTCGCTTTCTACAATATTCATCTCCATCTTGACTTTCAAAGCTGTATCAGGATCTTTTAGGCCGCACCCCGTCAACACGCAAACTATTTGGGCCCCTGGGGGGACTACCCCTTGAGAAAATTTTTTCAATAAGCCCGCAACTGAAGCAGCTGAAGCCGGTTCAACAAAAAGGCCTTCTTTCTCTGCTAAAAAATGATAAGCCTTAAGTATTTCTTCATCCGTTACCATGTCGATTTCTCCTCCGGATTCGCGCGCTGCCTGAAGTGCTTCCTCGCCCCTGGCTGGCTTCCCTATTCTGATCGCGGTCGCCACTGTTTCAGGCCTTTCTACCGGATGTCCCAAAACCAAAGGGGCAGCCCCAGCTGCTTGAAAACCAAATAAGCGCGGTTTCTTCGTGATAGCTCCCCTTTCGAAGTATTCCTTAAAACCTTTCCAGTAAGCAGTGATGTTTCCGGCGTTGCCTACCGGTATAAATAAATAATCCGGCGAGTCATCAAGGTCATCGCAAACTTCAAAAGCAGCCGTTTTTTGGCCTTCAATTCTGTGAGGATTCAAAGAATTAACTAAACTTAAAGGATAATCAGCTGAAAGACGGCGAACTAGAGCAAGAGCTTGGTCAAAATTACCTTTTATGCCAATTACTACCGCGTGATGCATTAAGGCTTGAACGAGCTTTCCACGCGCTATTTTTCCTTCCGGAATGAGAACAAAGCATTTAAGGCCAGCTCTGGCTGCATAAGCGGCAGCCGAAGCTGAGGTGTTACCAGTCGAAGCACAAATCACAGCTTTAGCTCCTTCCTCCACTGCTTTGCTAATAGCAACAGTCATACCCCGATCCTTAAACGAACCAGTAGGGTTGAGGCCTTCAAACTTGTAATAAATCCTCAGATTTAGATCGCGGCTCAATGCCTTAGAAGGAATTAAAGGAGTCCCACCTTCGTGCAGAGTAACAACAGGAGTTGAAGGAGTGACTGGAAGGTAAAAACGGTATTTTTCTATCACACCGGGCCAGCTCATTCTTCTCCTTCAACTCTTATTACATTTTTGACTTCGTTAACCACTGGCAAACCCTTTATCGCCTCAAGGGCTTTCCTAAAAGAGCTCTCAATAGTTTTATGGGTCATAAACACCAGCTCAGCCCGTTCTCCAAAAGTTTCTTTCTGAATGACACTAGCCAGACTAACTTGAGCTTTCCCAAACTCCCCAGCTATGGAAGCCAAAACCCCAGGCCGATCAAGAACCTCCATCAAAACATAGTAGCGAGTTATCAAATCCTCAATTGGTCTCACTTTCTTGGACTCGAAACAAGTGCAACCTATCCTCCCCAAACTTCCGAACTTTAAATTTCGAGCAATCTCAATTATGTCTCCCACCACTGAACTGGCCGCTGCCATTCCTCCTGCTCCCGGACCAAAAAACATCACCTCTCCCACCACGTCCCCTCTCACATAAATAGCGTTATAAACTTTTTCTACAGAGGCTAGAGGATGAGTAACGGGTATCAGAGCTGGGTGCACCCGCACATCGATTAAACCATTCTCTTCCTTGCCCACCGCCAGAAGCTTGATGACAAAGCCAAGCTCCTTAGCATACTTAATGTCTTGAGGAGTTATCTTCCTAATACCCTCACAATAAACTTGAGTAGATAGGATCCGCGAATTAAAAGCTATCGAAGCCAGAATGGCAATCTTTGAAGCGGCATCCCGCCCTTCTACATCAGCTGAAGGGTCAGCTTCGGCATATCCTTTTTCTTGAGCTTCCTTCAAAGCGTCAGAAAAACTACAACCTTCCTCGCTCATCCGACTTAAAATATAGTTGGTCGTACCATTTACAATACCCATTACCTCCCGAACTCGATTGCCTGTCAACGATTCCTTAAGAGGCTTAATTATGGGTATACCACCGCCTACGCTCGCTTCAAAAAGCAAATCAACACCACTCTCAGCAGCAACTGTAAAAAGTTCTTCTCCGTGCAAGGCTAAAAGCTCCTTATTGGCAGTGACCACGCTTTTCCCGCTCTTTAAACTCTCCAGAATAATAGAGCGCGCAGGCTCAATATTACCTATAAGCTCAACAACGATTGAAATATCGTCTCGATTTAAAACTTCCTTCGCCGAAAGAGCACGTTGCTCTTCAGGAACTGAAAGTTCATCATACCTGCTTTGGTTGAGATCAAAAACTTTTTTTACCTTAACTGGTTGCCCAACCTCTTTCTCGATTTTTTCCCGGTTTTGAGCCAAAACTTTATAAACAGAACCTCCAACCGTTCCCAGACCAATTATTCCTACTCCAATTTCCAAATAAATTTACCTCCTTTGTCTTCTAAAAATATGGTCGATCCAAACGAACCAAATCTTCAAAACTTTCTCTTTCAATAATCACCCTTGCCTTTCCATCGCGGACCATCACCACCGCCGGTCTCGGCTGCCGATTATAGTTATTTGCCATAGCATACCCATAAGCACCAGTTGAGGGTGTGCATAAATAATCACCACGGCGAGGCATAGGTAGATAAGCTTCTTTAATCAGAATATCACCCGACTCGCAGTGTTTACCGGCAACTGTTACCTTCACCTTCTTTCCATTTTCCACCCGATTAGCTAGAATGGCTTCATAAACGGCACCGTAAAGCATTGGCCGAAGATTGTCAGACATTCCACCGTCCACTGAAACATAAATTCTGATGCCCGGGATTTCCTTCACCGTCCCTACTCGATAAATAGTAACTGCTGCCTGACCAACAATTGAGCGTCCAGGTTCAACCATAATCTTCGGTATTTCCAACCCATGCTTCTCTCCTTCTCTTTTTACCCCCTCAACCAATACTTCAGCGAACTCCTCAATGGTTGCCGGTTCATCAGTCGTTCGATAGGAAATTCCCAGACCGCCGCCAAGGTTCAATTCTCGAGTAACGAAATTGCACTCTTTCTTCACCTCACTTATAAACCCCATTATAACCTCCACCGCCCGAGCATATGAACGAAGAAGAAAGATTTGAGAGCCAATGTGAACATGAAAACCCCTCAATTCAAGAAAGGAGCTTTCAAGCACTTTTTGAGTCGCCTTCAGAGCTAAGCCACCCGCCAAGCCGAAACCAAACTTGGAATCAACTTGACCAGTTTGGATAAAAGAGTGAGTGGAAGGAATAACTCCAGGTGTAATGCGCAGAAAAACCGGTAGCTTCTTCCCCCTGTTTTTAACCTTTTCTTCCAAAAGTTCAATTTCATCAAAACTATCCACAATAACTCCCCCAACTGAGTAGCTTAAAGCCAAATCAATCTCTTCTTCGGTTTTATTGTTGCCGTGAAAATAAATTCTTTCTGAAGGAAAATTAGCTTTCATAGCTGTGTAAATTTCTCCACCAGAAGAAACATCAATACTAAGTCCCTCTTTCATCATAAGCTGGCAGATTGCCTGACAAAGAAAGGCCTTTCCAGCATAAACAATTTCGAAATTTTGAGTCCGAGAAGCAAAAGCCTCTTTATACCGACGAATGTTTTCCCTGATGGTCTCTTCATCGTAAACGAAAAGCGGGGTACCAAATTCCTGAGCAAGCTCGACCACGTCGCAACCACCCACAACTAGGTGGTTTTTGTTGTTTACCGTAGCCGTATAAGGTAAAACCCTAGCTAAATCCATTGGCTTCAAAGCATTAGTTTAACATAAGGAAGTCAAAACTTTTGAAGTAAAAAACCATCAAACCGAGTTTGAAAGTTTGCCAGCTGAAGGGCAAAGATCGCTTAAAACACATCGACTACAAGCTGGCTTCCTAGCTTGACAGATAGCCCTACCATGCTCGATTAAAAGATAGGGAAACTTAAACCAGTGCTCTTTAGGAACCAGCTCCATTAAGTCCCTTTCAACCTTAACCGGGTCTTTCTCTTGAGAAAAACCTAAACGATGGCTCAAACGAAAAACGTGAGTATCAACCGGTATGCCAACAACTACCGAAAACGCATTAGCTAAAACTATGTTGGCAGTTTTTCTGGCAACTCCAGGCAGCCGAGTTAATTCTTCCATTGTTTGAGGAACTTCTCCTTTAAATTCCCGAACAATCATCTCCGCCGCCATTTTTATATTTCGAGCTTTGTTTCGAAAAAAGCCAAGTTCTTTAACATCGTTTTCCAGCTCCTTCAGATCAGCTCGAGCATAGTCCTCAGGCTTCCGATACTTCCTAAAAAGGGAAGCTGTGACTTCGTTTACTTTTTTATCAGTTGTTTGAGCTGAGAGAATAGTGGCAACAAGAAGTTCAAGAGGGTTGGTGAATTTCAAAGCAATTTTTGCTTCCGGATAAGTCCTGAGTAAGCGTTCAATTATTTCCTTGACTCTATTTTTAATTTCCAAGTTTTCTTTAGCTCGTCCTTTCGGGATTTTACTCCACCGGCCAAGGATAAAAACCTAATTCCCTCAAGTATTTTTTAAATCCCTTTTGCCTAGCCGCTTTCAAAAGCAAACCTACTCCTGCCTTTTCAGTTTCTTCTTTACCAGATGTAAAGAGAAAGATTTGATACCAGAGTGGATACTGTAAGACCGAAATGCTATTTTCGCTCGGAATCATTCCATTATAAGCACCAACCTTCAAACCTTTCTTTTGGGCCTGAGACCATGGAATTAATGCAACAGCATCTTTCCCCATTGAAACTCCAGAATTAAAAATACAGGGATTTTTGGAAACAGGAGCTACTCGATAATTAAAAAAAGGCCAAAGATCTTTAGGGGGATAAAAAAACTTTCCAGCTTTTTCAAGACTGGAAATTTCGTCCTGATTTAAACTCCGACCTTCATAAGAAACCGCCACCAAAGCATCTACAGCTATGGGCATAGCACCTGCCGAGAAAAGCTCAAGTGAAAAAGGGGCAATTAAAGCAACAGCTTTCTTCTTGTTTATTACTTCTAAAGTTCCTTCGTCAACTATTTCCAGACGAAACTTCTTGCCGCTAGCCATTTCTGCCTGATTGATTAAAGCCTTAGCACATTCAGCGGCTGAAGGAGTAGATAAAACCAGCTCACCCCCGCGCGAATAAGAAATAGCATAGAATAAAAGCAAAATGAGTATTAACCCGGGAATAGCAAAAGTCGAGTTTTCCTTCCACCACGAACTCCTTTTTTCCTTCACCACTTTTCAACCTCCCAAAAACAAATTTTATCTTTCTGAAATGGGCAACTCAATATTTTTTGCTCTTGCAATATCGCTTTCAATTTGTTCCTTCAACTCTTTCAGATTCGAAAAATGCATTTCTTCTCGAAGCTTTTTTAAAAGTTCAACTTTGAGCTTTGAACCTTTAGGAACTTCTCCTTTAAAGTCAAGAAAATGAACCTCCAAAGCCTTCTGGTCTAATCCTAAAGTAGGGCTCGTGCCGCTATATACCAAAGATTTGTGCTCTTTACCTTGAAAAAACACCCGGCCAAGGTAAACACCTGATGGCAAACTAAAAAGTCTTTCATCGACGGAAAGGTTTGCTGTTGGATACCCCAAAACTTTGGAAGCCAAGCCTTTTCTCCTCTCCACCTCGCCCACTAAATAATAAGGAAAACCCAGAAGCTTTCGAGCCATTTCAAAGTCACCTATCGACAAAGCTTCTCGGATCAAGCTACTACTAACCTTCTTTCCATTCACTTCATAAAGAGGAACAGGATATACTTTAAACCCAAACTTATTTCCCATTTTTCGCATCAAATTTGCGTCGCCACTTTTCCCCCGGCCAAAATGAAAATCCTTGCCGATTACTACCCAAGCCGGATTAAAGGCAGCAATTTCCTCAACAAACTCTGCAGGTTCTAGCGATAAAAAAGAGTCGTCGATTTTCTGAGTCATTATTAGGTCAGCCCCCATCTGAAGAAGTTTATTTTTCCGCTCTTCTTCCGGCAAGATTAGAAAATTTCTTTCCCCTCTCAAAATTTCCTCTGGATGGGGGGAAAAGGTCAAAACCGCCAGAATAGTTCTTTCTTTTTCGGCTAAATCCTTTGCTTTACGCAAAAGCAACTGATGGCCTAGGTGAACACCGTCGAAAACACCAATAGCTAAAACACTTCCTTCACGCAAGCCAGTTAGAACAAATTTAATCTTTCTCAATTTGCCAACACCACTTCCAATTTGGCAACTGGCTGGCGCAAGTCATAAACGAATTCACCCTGCCAGCGAGCAACTGCTAAAAGTTCGCCTGAAGACTCAACTAACCTCACTACCACGCCATTTTTCAGATTAAATGGCTTTTTTGAAATCATAGCCAGATTGGGCGGTTGACCTCTTTTCACTTTATAAGTAAAAGAATTTTTGAGAATTACTTTTGGGCAGTGACTTAAACCCTCATTCAAAGGAATCAAGACCTCCTCAAGCCTTCCCTCATCCCGCAAAGCTTTAAGCTCTTTAAGTGTGTGAGCTTGTTCCAAGGAAAAACTGCCGCAACTCAACCGCCTCAAACCTGAAAGATGAGCAACCGTCCCCAAAGCTTTCCCTAAGTCGGCAGCTAAAACCCGAATGTAAGCACCCTTTGAGCTTTCCACCCTGATCGTAGCTTTAGGATTATCTCCTAATTCTAACTTCAAAAGTTCAAGTCGGTAAAAAAAAACTTCCCGCGGTGTTCTCTCAACTTCCAAACCCTTCCGAGCCAAAACGTAAAGAGGAACACCGTTTTTCTTAATTGCAGAAGTCATTGGGGGTATTTGCATTACCCGTCCCAAAAAACGGTTTAGCCCTTCTTCAACTTCTTCTTCGTTTAAACTCACTTTTTTTTCGCAAACTACTTTTCCAGTTGAGTCCAGCGTATCTGTTTCGATCCCAAAAGTTATCTCAGCCAAATAAGTTTTAGGTTCCAGTTTAAGAAATCGACTCAGCCGAGTTGCTTTACCCAAAGCAAGAACGAGAACTCCTGTGGCCATCGGGTCGAGGGTTCCAGTATGGCCTACTTTTTTTTCCTTAAAAAACCTTCTTACTCGGTCGACCACATCATGTGAAGTAATAAAAGGAGGCTTATCAACCACCAAAAAACCGTTCACTTTAAATTAAATCCCCTTTTATTAAATTTAAAACTTTTCTTCGGGGCAAACTAGTTGTGAAACCAGCTGCTCCCGGATGGCCCCCCCCACCAAACCGAGAAGCAATTAGATGGGAATAAACACCTTTCTTACCACGCAAACTTACTTTCCAATTACCATCAGGTAACTCTTTAAAAAGGATTGCCAGCTTTGAATCGCGATTTAACCTCAAGAAATCAATGTAATTCTCGGTTTCTGACAAACCAACATTAAACTTTGCCAAGTCCCTTTGAGTGAGGTATGAATGAATTAACTCTCCTTCCTTTCGAGCTCTCTTAAGTATCAGCCCTAAAAGTTTCAAGCAGTTGAAAGAGTAATTTTCATAAACATTTTGGAAAATTTGAAAGGTATCGAGTCCAAAACCAATTAGTTCGCGAGCAATTTCAAAAGTTTTTGCCGACGTATTGGCGTATTGAAAACGGCCGGTATCGGTTAAAATACCAACATAAAAAGCTAGAGCCGCTTCTTTATTCAATTCGAAACCCAACTCCTTGAGGATTATAAAAACCAGCTCACTGGTGGAGGAAGATTTTACCTCAATTAAGTTTAAACTCCCGAATCTCTCGTTAGTTTGGTGGTGATCAATGTTGACAAGCCACTTTGCTTTTTTTGCCTTTTCAACCCAGCCTCCCAGTCTTGCCATTGAAGCGCAGTCGAGAGCAACAAAAACTTCCTCTTTAAACCAATGACCATCAGGATAAACAATTTCATCCAAATAGGGTAAAAAAAGATAATGGGGAGGCAAGGGCTCCCTTTCACCCAAACCCATTTTCACTACTTTACCTTGATTTCTCAAAGCAATCGCTAACCCAACCAAAGAACCCAGTGCGTCACCATCGGGGTAAAGATGAGTGGAAAGAAAGAAATACTTTTTTTCTAAAAAAAGCTCTTTTATTTTACTTAGCTCTTTTTCTTCTTTCTTTCTCAATAAGTTCAATTACTCTAGCTCCCTTTATTAGAGTATCATCTTCTCTGAATATCAATTCCGGAATGAAGCGCAATTTTAGATTGCGGGCTAAACCAATCTTAAGGTACCCTCGGGCACTTTCTAATGCCCGTAAAGAATCTCGCCAGGCCTCCTTTTTACCCAGAACCGAAAAGTAAATTATAGCCTGCTTTAAATCCCCGCTCAGTTTGACTTTGGTAACGGTAACAAAACCCAAGCGAGGATCAGCCATTTCACTTTCCATCATCCGACCAATCTCTTCCTTTATCATATGGCTCAAACGCTCGATCTTCCAGCTCATCTTCGATTACCTCACTTCCTAACAAGCATTTTTTTACCCCCACCAAAACCACTTCAGGGGTAAGTAAAATTTCTTTTTCTACTTCCTGAACCAACTTTTCGGCTTCCTCTTTAGATAAAACTATTGACGTCACCCCTAATACTCCTTCTCTTCTATTTCTTGAGCCGCCCACAACCCGACAAGAAACTGAAAGTTTTCTTTTCAAACGATCAGTTAAACTGTTCACAAGTCTTCTTTTGTCCTTTAAAGAATGGCAATTAGAAAAATACATTTGCCAGAAAGAAAGCGAAACAAACAAGGCGCCTCCCTTGTTTAAACAGGCTTTTTTTCAACAATCTGATAACTCTCGATTAAATCCCCGACTTTAACATCATTAAACCCGTCAAGCAGGATGCCACACTCAAAGCCCGCTTTTACCTCGCGTACATCCTCCTTGAAGCGCCTCAAAGAGCTAATTTCTCCTTCAAAAATAATCGAACCTTCTCTCAAAAGACGGACTTTCGAGTCCTTAGTTACCCTACCCTCCATGACATAACAACCAGCAACCACTCCTAACCGAGAGATTTTAAAAGTTGCTCTCACTTCAGCCAATCCCAAGGTTTCTTCGACAAATTCCGGCTTAAGCTTGCCTCTCAAAGCCGCTTCAATTTCTTGTGTCAATTCGTAAATCACCCGGTAAGTACGTATTTCTATTTTTTCACTTTGGGCAAGCTTTTGAGTCTTAACATTCGGTCTAACATTAAAGCCTACGATAACCGCATCCGAGGCGCTAGCAAGCATAACATCAGCTTCGCTTATCGCCCCAACACCAGTGTGGAGAATTTTTATCCTTGCTCCATCAGTTTTAATCCTTTCCAAAGCATCCTTAACTGCCTCAAGTGAACCCTGAGTATCGGCCTTGACAATTAGATTCAGAACCACATCTTCCCTTTCTTTACTAAGGGCAAAAAGGTCTTCCAAGCTAACATGTCGTTTTTGGGCAGCAAGCACACGAGCCCTCAAGGCTCTCTCCTCAGCTATTTGACGAGCTTTCTTTTCCCCTTCTACTACTATCATTTCCACTCCCGGCTCAGGAACCGCCGAGAGACCAAGCACCTCAACTGGCTGAGCTGGGTATGCTTCTTCTACCGATTGACCTTTGTCATCAAACAAAGCCCTTATTTTTCCATAAGCTAATCCGGCAACCACTGCATCGCCGACTCTCAAAACTCCCTTCTCAACTAAAACGGTTGCCATTGGCCCTCTCCCGCGGTCAAGCTTTGACTCAATCACCACCGCTCGAGCCGGCCCAGAAATGCTTGATTTAAGTTCCTGAACCTCAGCTAAAAGTAGAATCATTTCCAAAAGCTCATCAAGATTAGTTCTTTGTTTTGCCGAAACAGGTACAAAAATTGTGTCGCCTCCCCACTCCTCAGCCACCAAGCCATACTCTGTCAATTGCTGCTTCACTTTTTCTGGATTTGCACCTTCTTTGTCTATCTTGTTGATAGCTACTAAAATGGGAACATTAGCAGCTTTTGCATGATTAATAGCCTCAATAGTCTGTGGCATGACTCCATCATCAGCTGCCACTACAAGCACAGCAATATCAGTGACCTTTGCTCCTCTGGCTCGCATAGCAGTAAAAGCCTCATGACCAGGAGTATCAATAAAAGTAATTTTCTTACCTTTGTGCTCAATTTGATAAGCACCAATGTGTTGGGTTATTCCGCCATACTCTCTAAGAGCTACATCAGTTTGTCTAATAGCATCAAGTAATGTCGTTTTGCCGTGATCAACATGGCCCATAATCGTCACCACTGGTGGTCTCGGAACCTGCTCGCTTTCAGTTTCCTCTTCGGTTTCAACCGGAACTTCCTCAAAAGGCGACATAAACTCAACTTTCAAACCTAAATGCTCAGCAACCAACTCTGCTGCTTCCCGACTCATCGACTGATTAATAGTGAGAAACTCACCTAACTCCATCAATATCTTTAAAATCTCTGTTGGTGACTTTTTTGTTTTTTCAGCAAACTCCCTGACAGTTACCCCTTCGGGAAGTTTTATAACTGGTTTTGAGGGTGAACTTTCTTTAAAAGTCTTCTCCTCTAAATTTTTGGTATTTTTGCTCTTATCAGAAGTTTCACTAGCTTTTTGATTTAAAACTTTCCTAACTTCATCTTCGTCTAACTGGGTCATGTGAGATTTAAACTTAATGCCCTTAGAAGCCAGAACATCCTGTAAATCCTTAACTTTCATATTTAATTCCTTGGCTATCTCAAAAAGGCGTTTTTTAGCCATGGTTAAAACCTTTTACCACCCTTTCAAATTCTTCCTTTATTTCCTCCCAATTTAAGTAACTTTCTTCGACCCTAAGAGCTTTTCTCAATAGCTTCTTGCCTTTTTCTAAACAACTCAGATTAGGGCAAAAATAGCTCCCTCTGCCAGCCAGCTTTCCGCTCAAGTCAATCTTAACTTTTCCTTCTTTCGACTTGACCAATCTTACAAGCTCTTTTTTTGGTTTGTGACTGCGACAACCCAAACAAAACCGAATTGGCAAGTTCTTCATCATTTAACTCCCTCAACGTAGTTCTGATGCCGTTTACAATACTTACTACCCGAAAGAGCTTTATTCATACAACGAGTTCCTTTAGTCGTCAAAGCTTGACAGTTTTCAAGCTTTTGGTCGGCCGAGATTTCTGGCTGAGTTGGGTTAAAATCCTCTGCTTTCTCTACCTTCTTTTCGCTTTCCTCTTCTGCCAACTGAGACTCGCTTTTAATATCTACCTTCCACCCAGTAAGTTTAGCTGCCAGGCGAGCGTTCTGTCCTTCCTTGCCAATAGCTAAAGAAAGTTGGTCGTCAGGAACAATAACGAGCGCCGTTTTTTCCGTCTCGTTTATTCTAACTTTGCTAACTTTAGCAGGGCTCAAAGCATTAGCAATAAGTTGAGCAGGATTTTCGTTCCAAGGAATTACATCGATTTTCTCCCCTTTTAACTCTTGAACCACCATCTTTACCCGGCTCCCCTTAGGACCCACACAAGCGCCGACAGGATCAACATTCTTATCTTTTGAATAAACAGCTATTTTCGTTCGATAGCCAGGTTCGCGAGCAACCACTTTTATTTCGACAATTCCTTGCTGAATTTCCGGCACTTCTAACTCGAAAAGCCGCCTTACCAAACCTGGGTGGGTACGAGAAACAATAACCTGTGGCTCCCTGGTCGATTTTCTAACCTCAACAATATAAGCTTTAAGTCTCATCCCATGTTTATAGCGCTCGGTAGGCACTTGTTCTGAAGGAGGAAGTAAGGCCTCAGCATTGCCCAGATCAAGGAGCGTAAAACGATAATCGCTTTGCTGAACAATACCGGTTACCAGTTCCCCTTCTTTTCCAGCAAATTCCTGAAAAAGTTTCTCCCTTTCTGCTTCCCTAATTTTTTGAAGAACCACTTGTTTAGCAGTCTGAGCCGCTATTCGACCGAAATCTTTTGGGGTCACTTCTTCTTCAACTATTTGCTTTTTGCCATCCACTTCCTTTTCCCGATCAGCAATAACCTTTATCTCTCCACTTTCCTCGTCAATTTCGATTCTTACGTTTGCTTTCTCATCTTTAAAATACTTTCGATAAGCGGAGAGAAGAGCAGCCTTAAGAGCATCAATGACCGTCGAATAATTAAGCCCTCTTTCCATCTCCAATTGCTTAATAGCCTCGATAAGCTCTTTACTCATTAATCCTCCTAAAATTTTATATCTACGACCAAGTTTGCTTTTTGAACATTACTATATTCAATCTCATACTCTTTCCCATCGCAGCTAATAACAAAAAAACCTGGTTGAACCTGCTCAATCTGCCCTATAAAACTCCGCCGACCACCGACCGGCTCAACCGTCTTTAAAGAAATTCTCTCGCCCAAACTATGGTAAAAATGTTCCCTCTTAAATAAGGGGCGCTCAATGCCTGGAGAAGAAACTTCAAGATAATACGAGCAGGGAATAGGGTCTTCTAAATCGAGGAGGGGACTCAATCTCAAACTCACTTCCTCGCAGGTTTTAAGGTCAATTCCTCCCTCTTGATCAATATATATTCGCAACACTCGCCCAGCGGAGGTAGAAAAAAACCTCACACCGTAAAGTTCAACTCCCATCTCCTCTATATAAGGTTTGATAATTTTTTCAACCTTCTCCTCAATTTCTCTGTTCATTTTAATCGAATTAACAAAAGTTTTGAATAAAAAAAGTGGGTTTTACCCACTTTTAAACAAAAACAGGCTGCTTTATTATGTTAACACATTTGCCAGTTAAGGACAACATTTTTCCAAAAAAGAGGTAATTTTAGCCCTATTAAATTGGCTAATCCTAGCTATAAAGGAAAATCTTTAGCTCTAAGATAGCTTGAGTCTTTCCTCAAGTAAGCGAACAACTATCTGGGGGTTAGCTTTCCCTTGTGTTAACTTCATCACCTGACCGACTAAATAACCAACTGCTTGTTTCTTTCCTCTTTTATAATCAGCCACTGCTTGAGGGTTTTCAGCTATTACTTGCTCAACCAATTTTCTAAGCTCAACTTCATCACTTATCTGAACTAAGCCTTTTTCTTCAACAATAATTGAGGGCAAAACTCCTCGTTCAAAGCTTTCCTCAATAATAATCTTAGCCAACTTGCCGCTAATCACCTTTTTGTCTAACAACTTAAGGAGGTCAGCTAAATGACGGGGTGTAAAAGCCGACTGGTCTATCTTTAGGCCACTCTGGTTCAAAAGGGCAGCCAATTCGGTAAGCATCCAATTAGCAATAATTTTCGGCTGAGGGAAAAGCCGGTGTACCTCTTCAAAATAATCGGCCCAAGCCTTTTCTTCGGTTAAAAGTTTAGCTTCTAGTGAACCTAATCCGTACTCTCTTTGAAATCTTTTCTTTCTCTCCTGTGGTAGCTCTGGAAGATTAGCTCGAAGTCTTTCTACCCATTCAGATGAAATTTCTAAAGGAACAAGATCAGGATCCGGAAAATATCGATAATCGTGAGCTTCCTCTTTGGTCCTTAGAGCAGTAGTGATATTGCGATCAGCATCAAAATGGCGAGTTTCTTGTGTCACTGATTCTCCACTCTCTAATAGCTTAATTTGTCTCTCAATTTCATACTCTAGCCCTCGCTGCAAAGCCTTGAACGAGTTTAAATTCTTTATTTCGGTTTTTACCCCCAATGAGGTTTCTCCTTTTTTCCGAACTGAAACATTTGCGTCACAGCGTAAAGAACCCTCTTCCATATTACAGTCGGAAACACCAAGGCAGAGCAGGATATTGCGCAAAGTTTTCATAAACTCTTTGGCTTCTTCAGGCGTCCTCAAAACCGGTTCAGTAACTATTTCAATCAAAGGAATCCCCGCCCGATTAAAATCGACCAAACTATAATCAGCTTCGCTTATCCGACCGCTTTCGCCAATGTGAATCAATTTCCCAGTGTCTTCTTCCATGTGAACCCGCGCAATCCCTACTTTTTTCCTTTGGTCGCCCACTTCAATTTCGACCCACCCTTTAACTCCTAGTGGATAATCGTACTGAGAGATTTGATAATTTTTTGGCATATCAGGATAGAAATAATTCTTTCGATGAAACTGACAAAACTCGGGAATTGAACAGTTCAAAGAAATAGCAACCAAAATAGCGTCCTCCACTGCTCGTCGATTGATAACCGGAAGCACACCCGGCATTCCTAAACAAACAGGGCAGGTAAAGGTGTTTGGTTTAGCCCCAAAACTCCGAGCAGAGCAAGAACAAAACATCTTGCTCTCCGTGGATAGTTCAACATGTATTTCTAAACCAATTATCGCCTCGTAATCTTCCCGAACCAATATTTTAGGCTTCTCCTAGAAAAACAAAAATTAAATGAGCAGACAAAGTATAATCCAGAACTTCTAGGTTGTGAAGAAAAACTATCTGGATCAATAGCTGGTTATCTTTTTCAAATAATCAACCATAAAAGGAGCAATATCAGTAATTGAAACGATACCGACTAGTTTGCCCTTCTCTACCACTGGAAGGCGACGAAACTTCCCCTGTCTCATTCGGTTTATCACATAAAATAGATCATCATCATGATTTACTACCACAGGGTTAGCGGTCATCACTTCTTTCACCCGCACCTTTCGAAAATCACCCTTAGCCATTCCTCGTAGAACAATGTCACTATCAGTAATTATACCAATAACTCCCTGCGATTCATTCGTTACTACCAGAGAACGAATGCCATTAGACTTCATCAATTCAGAAGCTTTTTCCAGCGTTTCATCAGGAGAAATTGTCACTACCTGTCTTTTCATCACCTCTTTTACCTTCATCTTTCCCACCTCCTTTCAGAAAACGAAGAAAATCACTCAATTTTTTTTCAAAGCCAATATTTGAAGGCTGGTAAAATTGAAAAGACCGAATCTTCTCAGGAAGATATTCCTGCTCAACATAGTGTCGTTCATAGTCATGTGGGTATTTGTAATTGGAGCCCAAACCCAGTTTTTTTGCTCCTGGATAGCCGCTGCTCCGCAAATGATCAGGAACAGGAAGTTCGCCTTCTTTCTCTACTGCTTGAAAAGCAGCATCAATTGCTTTTTTAACCGTGTTGCTCTTAGGTGAACAAGAAAGATAAATACAAGCTTGAGCTAAGTTTAGAGCGGCTTCAGGAAGTCCTACAACCTCCACTGCCCGGAAAGCACTTAGAGCCACAGTTAACGCTTCCGGTTGAGCATTGCCAATATCCTCAGAAGCAAAAACAACCATTCTTCTGGCAATAAACTTTGGATCTTCGCCCGCTTTTATCATTCGAGCCAAATAGTACAGAGCAGCATCTGGATCCGAACCCCTCATACTTTTAATAAAAGCCGACGCGAGATCATAATGAGCATCTCCCTGCCGACTAAAGTAGAAAACTCTTTCTTGCTGAGCTTTCCTGACTTCTTCCAACTCCACCTCTTTTTTGCCGGCTTTTCGGGCAAGAAAAAAAGAAAGTTCGAGAGTGTTTAAAGCAACTCGCGCATCTCCACCAGAATATTTAATAATCGCTTTTTTTGCTTCAAGTGTAATTCCTTCTTCAGCACCGCCAAGACCTCGCTCTTTATCAGTTAATGCACGGTCAATTATTATCTCGATTTCCTCATCAGAAAGGGGCTTAAAAATGACTAGTTTAGAGCGCGACAAAAGTGGCGAAATAATTTCAAAAAATGGATTCTCAGTTGTTGAGCCAATTAAAACTAGGGTTCCATTCTCCACCGCCGGCAAAAGAGCTGCTTGCTGGGATTTATTAAAGCGATGAATTTCATCAATAAAAAGGATAGTTTGTTCTCCTTTTGTTTGGAATCTTTGTTCAGCTCGAGTAATAACCCTTCTTAATTCCGGCACACCAGAATTTACTGCTGACAAACTTTCCCAAGCCTTCCGCGTTTGCTGAGAAATTATCTGAGCCAAACTGCTTTTCCCACTGCCAGGCGGGCCAAACAAAATAAGCGAAGGAACTCGGTCAGCTTCAATTGCCTGACGAAGAAGCGAGCCTTCTCCTATTGCCTCCTCCTGCCCAACAAATTCCCCCAAATCTCGGGGTCGCATTCTATAAGCCAAAGGCTCGCGCTCTATTTCTTTCTTTTCTTCTTCGCCAAAAAAATTCAAAGCTAAGGGGTACGGGGGAAAGTAAAGTAATAGTATCCAGTAGAAGAAGTATTTCCTGCCGGGTCTTGAAGGTAAAGTTTCACTCGAGCTCTCTTGCCATAATACTCAGGCGGAACCCAGAAATAATGGTAAGAGAATCCTTTCCTATCGCCCCACTTGGTTGACCTGATCAACTTTCCAGAACGAGTCTCAACTCTGATAGTGACAAATGCATCTTCAAAAAGATTATAGCGAAATTCCACTTTTCCGTCCCCTGGTTTAACATCTTTCATCCGTAAACTACCAGAGGCAATTTTCGGATCGACACTATCAGCTGCACAGCGATAGCTCAAGGTAATCTTATCCTTTAACAAAACAATAGAACGAGGTGGAACCTCGTACTTTATCCTCACAATACCGGTGCCCGGTTCAGCGTAATACCATGGAATTTCATTTCCCGAAGCCCACTGTTCACTATAAACATTTGAGGCCAAAGGCGAAAAAGCATCGCGAGCTGAAACTGGATTATAAAGATGGGAATCATACTTCCCTGTAACATAGTTGTAAATCTTGAAAACGGGTTTTTGAGTGCCCGCCATATGAATCTCTTCAACCTCGAAATTGGCTTTGAAACTGGCATACTCAAATGGCGTAAGTTTTCTAGCCTTAAAAGCATAAATAACCGAAGACCAAGTTTCGTAGGGTCCAACTAAAACGGCTCGATAATCTGGGTTCCCATAATAACTAACTTTTTGCACATTCCCCTTGTGAGCAACGAAATTCCAAACTGAAACAGTAGTCTCAGTCGTTTGCCTGCTATAAGGTAAAACAATCGGTGTTCCTTCAACACCAAAATAAGAAGGTTTGGGAAGATACTGATAAGGATCGGGGACAAGCGGCTTGAAAGATTTAAGCGGAGTCAACCAAGCGTTGCCCGCCGAATCTTGGGCAGCTAAACGGTATCTCAATTTAGAAACAGAAAGGCCTCTCGGCACTTCCCAATTAAACCAGTTGTAGCCGGAACCAAAAGCTTTTCTACAAGAAGCAATTTTTTCTCCGCTTAATTTATAAAGGCTGAGGGTGACGAAAGCGTCTTCGGAAAGGTTAAAAATAAAACGAGCTTTGGTTTCAGTGCCTTTTGAATCAAGATATTTTTGAAGAAATAGACCATCAATACGAGGTCTAACTCTATCCCTCACATATTTGTAACTCAAGTTCAAGCTTTCAATTTGGTAAGTTGAACCGGATGGGACAAGTATTTTTACTAAAACCTGATTGCTTCCCGGTTGGAAATAAGGAAAGCCAAAATCCGTTCCTTCCACAAAACCAACTGCCTTACCGCTTCGGAAATCAACAATTTCTTCTTCGTACTTCTGAGAAGCCCAGTTGTAAATGTAAACTTGTGGCTTATCACCAGCTAAAACTTTACCGTTTATTGTCAGCTTGCCTTGAATGTAAGAAAACGGGTGGGGCGGAGAGAAAACATAAGTCAAAAAAGTTGACGAGCTACCTTTAGCAACCACTGCTTTAATATATCGATTCTCATCCACATCAAGATATTTTACAGAAGAAACATAGCCACTTTTTTTGCTGTAATTTCCTCCTTCAAGAGCAATCCCGCCATTAACAGCACAGTAAACTGTAATTTCATCACTCGCTTGGTTCTTTCCATCAAATGCCACCACCTTCAAAGTATGAGAAGTAAAAGCTTCTTCAGCCGTATCCCACACGAACTCATAAGGCGGTTTGTCTTTTATATCTCGAAGATAACCATCCACATAAAATCGCACATTTTGAACAGGCGGACCTCCGATCTTGACTACCGATCGCACTGTCACTTTTCCAGTCACAGCCTCACCATCCTCCGGGGTAATAATCCGAACCTGCAACCCTTCAACAGCAACTTCCCGGCCCTTTATCAGTTCAAGAGCTGCTAAATAAGGATCACTACGGAATGGGTCGCCATAGGCTAAGGCCAAAGCTTCCTCGGAAAACTTTTGCATTTCAGAAAGGGAAAACTCTTTAGGAGCTTCCTCAGTTACTGCTGGGGGTGCCTTTTTTTCAACCGGAGGGGCAGCACAGCCCCCTATAATTACTACCAATAATATTGCCATTGATGCTGCGACTAACTTCTTCATTTTTTCCACTTTTGTTCCTCCTCCTAAAACTATCATCTTATTTTAATATTTTTTCATTTTTTTAGCAAAATTTTTACTCTTCAACAACTCCTTTTAAATACCTCAACCTTATAACTTCATCCATTTTTTTAGAAACATCATCCCCAACGAGAACTGCCTTTTCAAAAGGACTGCGATTCAAATCTCCCTTCATCATTGAAACAACAATTGAATGATCAACAACTGTCACAAACTCTTTAAGTTCTGGTAGTTCTCTCGTATAAATAATTTTGTATACTGACAGCAATCTTTCTCTAAAATCTTTAAATCTGGCAGGGGCCGATCTGGACTTTAGCTCCCGATAAACTCTTTCCACATTATCATTTAACTGTTCAAAATCCTTCAAAGCTTTCATTTTTCTTTCTTCAAAACCTGCCTCTTCAGGTCGGAAAACCTGGTTTCCTATTTCCCCCATTCGCTTTACAATCACATCATAATCATCTATACAATGGTCAGCAAATTTTAGATACTCCTTTTCCTTTTCACTTGGTAATCGAGAAAAAGAAAGCCAACGAAAAGCAAGAACCGTGATGGCAAACACAATTAAAGTAAAAAACAAAAACATTAGTGGCCAGTTAAGTTGAGCCGAAAAAATCTTCCTTCTGGTTCTCTTAAAATCTTCAGTCAAAACACTTTCAAAACTTGAAGAATTTTTCACTTGTGAAGAAATCCTATCTAATGGCTCTCCTTCGCATCCCTGGCAATAACTTGTCCCGTCAGGCCTCGGCTTATTTTTGAACTGGCAGTAAACACAATATTTTCGCCACTCCCCTTTTTCACCCAGAGAAACCAACTCCCCACATCGCCCACAAAAAACAAAATCTTTCGGATTATCAAACCCGCATTTTTCACACTTCATCTTTTTTGTGCTTCTATTGCTCCTGTAATAAGTTATGCAAATTCTGCTTTATTATCGAGCTGTCAACGTAACCGCGATATTCCTTTACCACCTTCCCATCGGAACTTATAAAGGAAAGGTGTGGTATCAAACCTACACCAAACTCTTCTGCTAAGCGAGCTGATTTTTCATAATCTTTAATATCTAAAGCAATATAAACTACCTTATCAACATAGTTCGGATCGCCCACTGCCTCTTTCAGCTCAGCTCGAACTAAATTAGAGGCAGTGTCATCAAGAGTGTAAAAAAGAACTACAATTGGAACTTTCTTTTCGATTGCTTCTCTAAAAAATTGAGGAGTTTTCTCAGTAACCTTATACTCGCGCGGCACCTCAAGCCGAGGCACAGTCGCCGGCGTTGCCGTTGATTTCTCAATTGTCGTCCCCGGCACTCCTCCAGGTGAAGTTGTTTGCGTTGTTCCGCCCCCCCCGCAACCAGCTAAGGTAACTAGGCCAACTAAAACTGCTGCTAATAGTGCTTTTTCTTTCACTATCCCTCCTTTTGAGCTCCGCCTTGCCGTGTCCGGAATACTCAGCTGAACCCTTTCCCCACATAAGTGGGTGCCCTCCCAGTTACTTCCTGATTCCTCAGAAGAGGCTTCATTTCCGTAACTGGAGACCGGGCTCCCTCGCTCGATTTGTTGGCTCAAGCGAGTAAAAATTCCATCTCACGAACAAGGCAGAGCCCATATTCAATTTTCACTACTGCTATTTTAGCACTTTTTTACAGCAGTTTGAAGTTAATGCTGACATCAATGACAGCCTGGAGACCAACAAAGAAATTGAGCTTTTGTTTTTTCGAGTCATTTAGTACGCTTAAAGTTTAGAACGGGATATTTGTTAGCAGCCAAAGCTAGTAGTATTCAGTAGCTTCTGAAGTCTTATTGAATTTAATCCCAAGTTAATATACGTTAATGTCTAGCTATAAGGATCATTAATCAGCTAACTACACCACAAATTTCTGCAAGAACTAACATGTTAAACCTTTCCACAATGCAAAAACTCGCTATTTATTTATCTATCTATCTTTAATTATCTATCTATCTTTTTTAACCGCCCTCAATTGGCTAAATTATCGCTTCTTTAAATGAAGTTCTTTAAGCTGTTCATCATCAACTTCGTCAGGCGCACCCGTTAAAGGACAATAAGCAGACTGAGTTTTGGGAAAAGCTATCACATCTCGAATTGTCTTCCGACCTGCTAAAATCATAACCAAACGGTCAAGCCCAATTGCAATTCCACCATGCGGTGGCACCCCATATTCGAAAGCTTCAAGCAGAAAGCCAAATTTCCTTTGAGCTTCCTCATTCGAAAGCCCAAGGAGAGAAAACACCTTTTTTTGCACCTCCGGCTGGTAAATCCTCAAACTACCACCAGCAACCTCTACACCGTTTACCACTAAGTCATAGGCCTCCGCTTTTACTTTCAAAGGATCTCTATCAAGCAATGAAACTGTTTCGATGGTTGGGCGAGTAAAGGGATGATGGAAAGAAAAATAAGTTTTAGTCTCCTCATCATAACCAAACAAGGGAAAATCAGTTACCCAGATTAGCTGATATTCATCAGTTCTTATTAAACCAAGCTCATCGGCTAACTTAGCTCGCAAAAGACCCATTAACTCTGCGACTTCGGTTTCTCTTCCCGCCATTAAAAAAACAGTTTGGCCTCTTCTAAAATCTAGTCGTTTTTTTAACTCCTCTTTTTCAATTTCCGAAAAAAACTTTGCAACCGGAGATTTAATTTCGTCTTCTTGAACCAACCAAACCAGCCCTCTCGCACCTTGACCTTTTGCCCATTCAGTAATCTCGTCAAGCTGACTTCGCGAAAAGCTTGCTTCAGCCTTCAATCCTCTAACACAACCACCTAAGGCAACAACGTCTCGAAAAACTCTAAAATCACTTTCAGTAAAAATCTCCGTCAAGTCAGAGATTTCCAATCCATAACGCAAGTCAGGCTTGTCGGTCCCGTATCGCAACATCGCTTCCTCATAAGTCAGACGTTTAAAAGGAACTTTTATCCTGTATCCAGAGACAGTAAACGCCCGCTCCATTAAGCCTTCAACTAGCTCAAAAATATCTTCTTTGCTGACAAAAGACATCTCAATGTCTACTTGAGTGTGTTCCGGTTGCCGATCTCGCCGCAGATCCTCATCTCGAAAACATCGGGCAAATTGATAATATCTTTCAACTCCTGCAACCATCAATATTTGCTTAAAAAGCTGTGGTGACTGAGCTAAAGCGTAAAACCGCCCCGGATTGAGGCGAGCAGGAACAAGATAGTCACGCGCACCTTCGGGCGTACTCTTGGTGAGATAGGGAGTTTCAACTTCAATAAATTGATACCGATTGAGATAATCCCTAATCTCAGATGTTATCCGGTGACGCAATATTAAGTTACCAATCATTGATGGTCGCCGCAAGTCAAGATAGCGGTATTTTAGACGAACTGACTCTTCAACATTTATGTCATCTTCGATTTCAAAGGGAGGAGTTTTAGAAACTGAAAGCACCGTCAGCTTCTTAATTTTTACTTCTACCTCACCAGTTGGAAGGTTAGGATTTTCAGTTCCAGCAGGCCTTTTTCTCACCAGCCCTTCCACTTCTAATACATATTCAGGTCTGATTTTTTCCGCTTTAATAAATTCTTCAGGGTTTTCTTCTCTATCCACAACTAGTTGAATCAAGCCCGTTCTATCCCTCAGATCAAGAAAGATTACCCCCCCGTGATCGCGACGGCGATGAACCCACCCATAAACTTTAACTTCTCTACCAACATCAGATAATCCCAAATCACCACAAAAATGGGTCCTTTCAGTAAGCAAAACTTTCTTCTCTTTCACTTCCCCTCCCTCAATTTCTTTTTAAGGAAAACAACTATTTCTTTTTCGGGGATCTCCTTTTCCAACCCACTTACCATTTCTTTTAATTTATATTTTCTTTTTGACTTTTCCTTTTCACCTAAGAAAACCGCATATTTGGCTTTAAGCCTATCAGCTAACTTTAACTGATTACCCACTTTTCGAAAGCGATAATCAAACTCAACAGTAAAACCTTGCTTTCTCAAATCCCAAGCCAAAAAAAAGGCTTCCGTTTGAAAAGAAGGATCAGTAACAATTAAAAAAATTTCAGGTGAACTCAGAGCAGGTAAAACCACTCCCTCCTTATTCAAGTGAATTAGTATTCTTTCAACACCTGCCGCAAACCCAATGCCTGGCGTCGGCTGGCCGCCCAAGTCTTCAGCCAAACCATCATAACGACCACCTCCCCCCAGTGCGTTTTGGGCTCCTAAATAGGGGCTGACAACTTCAAACGTCGTGCGCCGATAGTAGTCCAAACCACGAACCAGATTAGGCGCAATAGTAAACTTTAAACCCACTGCCTCAAGTAAATTCTGCACTTTTTCGAAATGACCAATGCAGTCAGAACAAAGCGAATCTAAAATCTTTGGCGCGGCCGCAATTAACTCAGCGCACGACGGATTTTTGCAGTCAAAAACCCTTAAAGGATTCAACTCATAGCGGCGCTTACAATCAGAACAAAGAGAATCTTTATTTTCTTCAAGAAAAACTTTAAGTTTCTTTACATATGGCGGCCGGCACTGAGGACAACCCATGCTACTCATCATTAAGTAAAAGTTTTTTGCACCTAATTCCCTCAAAAACTCAGTTAACAAAAGGATTATTTCCGCATCCGCAGCTGGAGATTCAATTCCTAAGATTTCAGCTCCTACCTGC
>CALKMS010000031.1 GCA_938091145.1 uncultured bacterium | reverse complement strand
AGCTGCCACTTAGTTTTCAGCGATAAATTTTTGGTTCTGATGGGTTTGAAAGTAGCAGTTTCCGGAAAGGGTGGCGTTGGAAAAACTACATTTAGCGCTGCTTTAGGGGAGTTTTTTTCTCTGAATGGCAATAAAACAATTTTAATTGACGCTGACCCTGACAGTAATTTAGCATCCGCTCTTGGAGTTGACAACCAGTTGCGAGAGAAAATAAAACCCCTTTCTTTAGAAAAAGATTTGATTAAGGAGCGAGTAGGAGTTGAGCCTGGTGAGGGAGGAATGTTTATTTTGAACCCTCGAGTTGATGATTTGGTTGACAAATATGGTATTACTATTAGATCTAATCTTTCACTGGTTGTAACCGGCAGTATTGAGAAAGCAGGGGCGGGTTGTTTTTGCCCTCAAAGCTCGCTTTTACGTGCTCTTCTCTCTCATTTAATTTTAGAAAGGGATGAGTGGGTAATTGTTGATATGGAGGCTGGTTTGGAACATTTAGGTAGAAGCACCGCTGAAGGTATAGACTACCTTCTTATTGTGGTTGAACCGGGGCAGAGGTCGTTGGAAACTGCCATAAAAATTAAGGCATTGGCTGAGGATTTGGGCATCAAGCAAATTGCGGTCGTCGCAAACAAAGTTCGGAATAAGGAGGAAGAGAAAAAAATAAAGAAGTTTTTACAGACAAACAACCTACCAGTTTTAGAGGTTTTACCCTGGGAGCGCAAGCTCAGCTTTCTAGATTTAGAGGACAAACCGGTAAGGCAGCTGGGAGAGGAAAGCGAATTTTTCCAGAGGGTGGCTCGGGCGGGACAAAAACTAGCAAGTCACCATAACTAAGCCTGATTTTTTAATAAGAAACAAAGTATTTTGTTCGATTGTTATACCGAATTACAGGCACAATTTTAAAATCTGAATAAAATTTATACCTCTCGTATTTAGCAAATCCTTTGTAAGGAGTAAGCAACGTAGGATCTAAAACTGACCATTGGCCATTATATTTAAACTCCACCCAGGCGTGATTGCCTCGTTTTTTATTTAAGACAATGCTTCCGTAAACTACCCAAACATTTTTTTCAGGATTTCCCAAAGCTATAAGTAGGGAGGCAAGAAGGTTGGCTTGACCGACGCAGTTGGAGTATCCTCTGTTCAAAATGATAAAGGGATAAAGCAAATCTTCCGTAACTTCAAAGCGGTAGCCTATTCTGGTAACAATGAAGTTGAAGGCATTTTCTGGGGTTTGGAGGGACTTGGCTAAGGAAACAATTTGAGGATCGTCGGGGGTGATATATTGGTTGCAAATTGAATAGTTGAATCCGCCTCCTTCTCTGAGTATGAATCTTAACGCTTCTTTGTATTCATTGATAGCTTGGTATTCTCGAGTGTGAAGCGAGTAAAAGTAAAACAAAAGAAAGGCCTGGGCTAATGCGGCAAAAAATAGGCAAACGAGAAAAAATTTCTTCACACTTGCAGCTGGGGGGAATTTTAGTAGTTTTAGGGGATGTTTTCTTTCTTTTTTTAGAGATATTTTTCTGCTTTTTTTTACTGGTCGCCCGACGATCATCCTGTTTAATAAACGATTTCAAAGGAAAAAAGGTTACTCAATTTTAGGCGACTACTCATTTTTTTTCAACTACCTCTTAAGAGTTAGGACTTTAAATCTTTCACCCAAAAAGTCGGGATGAATTAAAACTTTGATCTGGTTAGCTTTAAGCTTTTTAAACCAAGGAAATGTTTGTGCCTTGCTAATTATATTGGTGAAAAATTCCAGTTGGGTGTTGTAGATTTCTGTCTCAAAACCGAGCTTCTTTGACCATCTTATTAAGTCAGAAAAGTTAACATCACTGGTAAGATCTGTTTTGCCGGGGTTGAAAGTTAGGTCACCTACAACTTTATGGCGATAATAACCTCTGAGCGTTCCCTCAGGAAATCGAGCAGCAATTTCTTCATCAAGCCCCCCATAGTCGATTAACAAAAGGTAACCCGAATGTAGTTTTGAAGCAATTTTTTTGAGCAATCTATTTGCTGTTACGTTTACCTCAATAACTTTCTGAATTAAGTGGTCGGATTTTTTGTGTTTTATGTGACTTAGCAAAAAAGGATTTTTGGTTGGCAAGTAGCAAGGAAAGATTTTTTCTCCTTTTATCTTCAAGTGGAGCTCAAAAAGGCGATTGGCTTTAATTTTAATTTGTTTGACCGGAAGCGAGTCAATGAGTTCATTAGCAAAGACTATTCCCTTTTCAATTGATTTTAATTCGTCGAGGTTTTTTTTGACCTGAATTCTCTGGTTTTTTTCCAATTCGGCTTTTTTCTTAATTACTTCCCGAAGCCATTTGTTTCTTTCAACTGCGATATAGACTATTTTCTGGTAATGGGATGGATAATATTTTTTAAAAATGCGGAGGATATCGAAGGCCAAACTACCGTTTCCAGCTCCAAGCTCGACCAAAGGAAGCGACTTTTTTGACCCGATTTTTTCAATCATTTCCACTAAAGCAAAGGTTAAAAGGTAACTAAAGGTTTTTCCTACGCTGACACTGGTAAAATAGTCACCCTTTTTACCCTGCCTTGGTTGGTTGGCTTGGGAGTAGTAACCATGTTTGGGATGG
>CALKMS010000030.1 GCA_938091145.1 uncultured bacterium | reverse complement strand
GTTTTTTGTTAATTATAGAGGTTAAAATAAATTAGAATGAAAGATGAGTTCTGGGCCCATTGGGGTTGGCCATTAGCCACGGCAATAGTTGGTTTTTATTTCACTTTTTTGGTTCTCAAGCAATATATTGAGAGGAGGAGGCTCCATCAGCTAGCCTGGACCGTCGGGCTTTTTTTGTATGCTTTGGGAGCTTTAATTGAGAGCTATTCCGAATTTTCTTTAAGCTGGGAACCCCTTATCTATCGCTTTTACTATGTGGTGGCTGCTACCCTGGTCGGCTTTTTGGGGCTTGGCACAGCCTATTTAATTTTTCGAAGGAAAACCATTGGCCACCTTTTTTTAGCCTATCTTTTAATTATTCTTTTGCCCTTTCTTTATTTTGCTTTTACCGCTCCGCTTAAGCTGGAAAATTTGGTTCCAGGAATAACAGTTGGCGGGAAAGCCATGCCTGATAGCGTTCGCCTTTTTTCATTTTTTTACACTATACCGGGGACTATTTTTCTTCTGGGAGGAGCAGTTTATTCGGTCGTGCGTTTCGCGGCTAAAAAAGAGTATGCTTATCGAATGTGGGCCAATGTTTTAATTGCCATTGGCACAATTGTGATTGCTTTTGCGGGCAGCCTGGCTCGAGCTGGAAAAACTGTTGGTCTCTATCCAGCGGAGATGCTAGGGGCGACCTTTCTTTTGTTAGGCTTCTTAAAAGCCGGCACTTTAGAGAAAGGGCGCGAACAGCTTAAGTAGCCAGAGGAAGGAAAGGAGGGATGGATGAAAGAAGTAGAAGTTGGCAAGGCTACCCACTATTTTTCTAACTTGCAAGTAGCGGCGATCGAGCTGAGCGGCAAATTAAAGGTGGGGGACAAAATCCACATCAAAGGTCACACAACTGATTTTGTTCAAGTGGTTGAGTCAATGCAGATTGAGCACCAGCCAGTTAGTGAAGCTTCAGCCGGTGACTCAATTGGTCTTAAAGTAAAGGAAAAGGTGCGCGAGGGAGACACAATATACAAGGTTGAAGAGGAGTGAAGACAAAAGACCAGCTGATTACACGTTTAAGTTTAATCTTTCTGGTTTTATTGGTTTTTTTTGTTCCGCGCGGTTGCTCTTTAACCAAGGTTGTGGTTGGGGTGGACAGGGAAGGGCGAAACGGGGTTTTTGTTTTTCAAGATCCTTCGCTGATTGAGCAGTTTAAAGGAAGAGAGTTAATTTCAGTTGGTGAAGGCTTGGTGGAGAAAAGAGACTACTTTTTCTGGGTGGACCATTCTTTTCAAGCAGGAGTTAGTTTAAAAGGCTTAACCGATAACGGACCTTATTACTTGAGGGTTAAGTTACCTGGCCGGGTTTATCTGAGCAACGCTGACGAAATAAGAGAAGGCCAGACCTATTGGGTTTTAAGCGGCCAGAAAGTTGGTAAAATCAGTTTAAAAACCCGCGCCTACCGCTATTACGCAATTTTTGTTTTTTTGCTGGCTCTTTTAGGTGTATCATATGATTATTTTAAAAGTAAACTCCAAATGTAAAATTTTGACAAAAAATCTTTTGCCAAAAGGGTTTGATTACTTTAAAGGGAAGGGGGTGAAAAAATGGATATTGGCCGAGGAATAACTTATGTTTTTGAAGACAACGACTGGGTAAAGAAGGTAGCCATTGGTGGTCTGATAAACCTCGTTCCTATCCTCAATTTTGCTGCTTACGGATACTTCCTTCAGCTTTTGCGCCAAGTTATAGCTGGAAGCGAACTTCCCTTGCCAGAATGGGATGAGCTAGGCGAAAAATGGGTTAATGGCCTGGTTTTGATGTTAATAATGTTTGTTTGGGCTTTGCCAGCTTTAATTTTGATGGGCTTTTCAATTGTCCCTTTGTTGTTAGCAGCCATAAGTGGTCAGGGAGATAGTCAGACAGCCGGCTTTGCTGCTTTGGGTGGAATGATGATATTTATGTCTTTAGGCGGCATTTACCTGCTCTTAGTTGCTTTTGTTTCGCCGGCTATTCTTCTTAACTATGCTCGCGAGGGTGGATTTGGCTCTGGATTTAAATTTAGCCAGATATTTAGCTACATTACTACTAACCTTGGTGGTTACTTTGTGCTTTTAGCTGTTATGTTTGGAGTTTCAGTTGCCGTGGTTATCGTGGGCTCGATTTTAAGTGTTATACCTTTGCTGGGTCAAATTGCTTTGATTTTCTTAGGATTTTTTGCCACCCTGGTTTACGCCCATTACCTTGCTCAGTATTACCGGGCGAACTTTGCCGCTCCGATGGCTGAGCCAACTTCTCCAAAGGGTGGAGCTTATTAATTAATTATAATTAATTATCAAACTGGCTCCTTAACTCATTAGAGAAAGCGTGAGCCAGCCTGGTTGGCTCAGGCAAGCGGTATTTGGTTAGGGTTTTTAAAACAATTTCATAAGAGCCTTTTAAGTCAACAAGGTGGCCAATGGTAACATAGATAGGCTGGCATTGAGCTTTGGTTCTCAAGACCCACCCCACCGCTTCGTTACCTTTAATGATAAGCGACTTGGAGCCAGGTTTATTCCCTGGCAGAATAAGTTTGCCACTTAAAGGTTTTTTGGCTACGCCGAGTGAAGGCTTATCAAAAATAACACCTAGATGAGAGGCGATCCCAAAGTTTCGGGGATGGGCTAAGCCATGGCCGTCAACCATTAATAAATCGGGCTCATTTTTTAGCGCCTCTAAGGCTTTAATCACAGCTTTTCCTTCGCGAAAAAAGAGCAGGCCAGGGATGTAAGGGAAAATTACTTCATCGACTATCCCTTGCCTTTCTTGCAATTCTAACTCGGGGAAGGAAACTACAACCACCGCCGCAAAAAGCTTCTTAGTTTTTTTAGAGTAGGAAACGTCAATCCCGGCAATGAGCCTTATTTTTCTTAAGGGAAGTTTAGCAATCTTTACCTTCTGACTCAGCTTTTTTTGTAAGGCTATCGCTTCTTTTGGCGAGAGGGAAAAAGAATGCTTAATTGCTAGCTTCATAAGATGAATTTTAACATCAAGAAAAGGAGAAAGGGATTTAGAAAAGATTTTAATATAAAACTATTTTAGCAAGTTTTGAATTTTTTGCTCTAATTCTTCCTCAGGCAAAGCCCCAACAGCACGGTCAATAACCTGCCCTGACTGACTAAGAAAAATAAAGGTTGGCACGTATTGAAGGCTATACTTTTCTTTATAAGGGGAAGTTGATGGATCGTCAACATCAAGGAGCTTAAAATCTATCTTTGCCCCGTATTTTTGCTGAAGGCGACTCACGACCGGAGCAACCTGGCGGCAAGCTGGTCACCATTGAGCGTAAAACTCAATAACAGTGGGTTTTTTCAGGTTAGTCAAGTCAGGAGCCGAGCCTTCTGTTCCTGGATTTTGGCTGTTTAATGAAGTGCAAGCCAGGGGAAATAAGACCAGGAGAGAAGCTAACAAAAATAGCAAAAACTTTTTATATACCATATGGGGTATTTAAACAGATATTAGAAAGAAAATCAAGACTGGGCGGGGGCGTCCCCATTTGAAGCTGGAAAATCACAACTAGTTGCCAATGGCGAGTCAGGAGAGATTATTTCTTTGGCTTGAGGCTGAAAAGATAAAGCCCGCTTACTATCGCTGGGATATAGCCAGCGAAGCCCAAAAAAGGAAAGGGCCAAAAAGAGGAAAGAAAAAAGAATTGGCAGACCTTCGCCTTTGATTTTTAGAAAAGAGCTCAAGGCGGCTCCAGCTAAATAACCGAGAAGAAAGAAAAAGAGAGGTAGAGCATAAGCGAGAAAGGAAGCTTTAAGGAAAGTTTTTTCCGAGAGCGAGACCTTTACCAGATCGCCAACTTGAGCCCGAACATGGTTTTCAGCCTCAAGCAAGGAATCTCCTTTAGCCGCCTGGCAAACTCCGCAACCAGTACAAGCAGCCGTTCGGGGTATCTGGATAACAATGGTTTTCTCATTAGCTTTAATGACTTTTCCCACTACTTCCATAATTTAAATTTTACCTTTTTAGTCTTTGAATTTATAGCGGTTAAGAAGTAAGGCATTGGCGACAACTGAGACGGAAGAAAGAGCCATCGCCAAACCAGCCAGCTCTGGTCGGAGGTGGCCACTAGCAGCAATTGGGATTCCCAGGAGATTGTAGATGAAAGCCCAGAAAAAACCAGTCCAAACTTTTCGAATGGTTTTTTTCGAAAGATCAATGGCAATGAGGACGCTTTTTAGCGAACCCCTCACCAAGACAATATCAGCTGATTCAATAGCTACATCGGTGCCAGAGCTTAAAGCAATGCCAACATCGGCTTGGGTCAGAGCGACAGCGTCGTTTATTCCGTCGCCGACAAAGGCGACGATCTCACCTTTTTGTTGTAGCTTTTTAACAATTTCGGCTTTTTCTTTGGGCAAAACTTCAGCGTAAATGTTTTCAGCTGGAATTCCGGCTTCTTTTCCAATGCTCTCAGCGGTCAGGCGATTATCTCCGGTAACCAGATAGGATTTTATTTTAGCCTGATTTAACCAGCTAACCGTTTCTCTGGCTTCGTCTTTAAGCTTATCTTCGATAACCAGGGCACTTACTATCTTATTGTCATTTAATTGAACCAAAGAGATAGTTTTCCCCTCTCTTTTTCTTTCTTCAACCTTTCTCCAAAAATCATTACTTTCCTCGCTTTTACCTTTTTTCTCTTTTGGGATCCCAACGAAAAACCAGTCTTTCTCAACCCGACCTTTTACTCCCGAGCCGGCGATGGCTTCAAACTGGGAAACTCCAGCTTTTTCAATTTGGGGAAAGTTTTGTTTAATAAATTTAACAATAGCTTCAGCTAAAGGGTGTTCAGAAAGAGACTCAAGAGAATAGACTCCACTTAAAACTTTTTTCTTTTCTTCCTCTGCTACTTCATTAAAGAATAAATCAGTAACTGCTGGTTTTCCCTCCGTCAAAGTTCCCGTTTTATCGAAGATTACCGTGGTTAACTTGCCAGCTTTTTCTAAAGCCTCACCCGTTTTTACCAGGACGCCGTTTTCGGCTCCTTTTCCTGAACCAACCATAATGGCGGTGGGAGTAGCCAACCCAAGGGCACAGGGGCAGGCGATAACTAAAACGGCAACAGCAGTAAGTAAAGCCTTAACAAAACCGGCATTGAGTAAAAAATACCAGCTAAAAAAAGTGCCAATAGCGATTAAAATTACCACTGGCACGAAGTAAGCGGAAATGAGGTCAGCAATTCGTTGCACCTCTGGCTTGCTTGCCTGAGCTTCTTCAACCAGTTTAATAATTTGTGAAAGCACCGTTTCTTCTCCCACTTTCTCAATGCGCACTTTTAAGCTTCCTTGTTTGTTGATTGTTCCACCAATTACGTGAGAGCCTGGCAACTTTTCTACTGGCAAAGGCTCGCCGGAAAGCATTGATTCGTCAACGGACGAACTTCCTTCAACCACCACGCCGTCAGCCGGTATTTTTTCGCCTGGTTTTATCAGCACCAGATCGCCAGGGATTAAATCGTCAATTCCGACCACAATTTCCTGAGTGCCTTTTAAAACTCGTGCCTCTTTTGGCGCTAACCCGACCAGTTTTTTTATGGCTCTACCAGTTCTGGATTTTGCTCGGGCTTCAAGAATTTTCCCCAGAAGAATGAAGGTGATGAGAAGAGAAGCAGTTTCAAAAAAAGCTGGGCCAAAAGAGAAAAAGCTATTGTAAACCGAAAGGAAGTAAGCGGAGAGAGTTCCCAGGGAGACTAAAACATCCATATTGGCGTAAAGCTTTCTTATTGATTGAAAAGCGCTTTTAAGAAAGGGCCAGCCGGCAACAAACTGGACTGGTGTGGCTAAGAGAAAAAGGATAAGGTTGCGGGTTTCCATTGGCAACAGCTCCATTAACGGCGGAAGCATTGAAAGAAGGGTGATAGGAATTGAAAGGGCGAGAGCTAAGAAGAAAAGTCCAAGCTGACGCCTTTCTTTTTTTCTTTGCACCTTTTCCTGCTCACTTAAGAGCTCTTCCATTCGAGCTCCTGACTTAAGGAAGCGGGCGCTGTAACCAACGCTTTCGACAGCCTTCACTATTTCTTCTGCGGTCACTTTTTCCGGAAAATAAACCACTGAAGCCCTTTCAGTGCTTAAGTTGACTATTGCTTTTTTAACCCCATTTAAAGAGTTAAGGGCTTTTTCTACCACTGCCACACAGGCGGCACAAGTCATTCCCCCAATAGCGATGGTTGCTCTCTCTGTTTTTTCTTCCTTCATTTAGCCACAATCCTTCCTTGTAGCATATTCATCCAGCAAGAGTAATTATAGACGCCAGACTTTAGAGGCGGTATGTCTATGGTTTGAGGACCAGAAGTTACATCAACCCTAAAGTTGGCAAAGGGTAAAATAATTATTGAGTCGCAGGAAGAAGTTCCCTGAGTAAAGGTTAACTTCAAAGGCAGATCGGCCTTAACTTCCAGCGTTTCTGGCTGGTAGCCACCGCTTACGGTAATGATTGCCTCCTGATAGCCTTTTTTTATCACTGCCTTTCCAGAAGTTCCAGCTAGGGCTGGATTTGAGTTTCCGCAGCAGGCACAGCCGGAGCCTCCTAAAGGCGGATTAGCTTGGAATTGACCCTTTGTTTTTTTAATGAAAGCATTTTCTGTAACCGAGCTCACGCTGTTGACCAGGTTTGCTCCGATAATTATTAGGCCAAGAATTAGAAAAAGCAGAGAAACACTAAAAATCAGTTTCTTTTTCATTGTTATACCTCCTCAGGCTCATAACCATTTTCTTTAATTACTTCTAAGATTTTCTTTAAACCAACCTGACCTTCGTCGTACTCGACTTCCACTTCACCTTGCTGGTAAGAAGCCTCCACCTCTTTAACTCCTTCAAGCTCTTTAAGCGAGAGCTTGATAAGCATTTCGCAACCGTGGCAATGCATGCCTTTTACCTTAATAATTTTTTTCATCGCCTCTCCTTTCTTTTAGTTTTTGACTTTTTTGGCGAAACTTTTCTTTCATTAAGTGAATACCAGAGCCCCAGCGCCCCCAGGCTTAAAAGCAAAACACCAAAATAAACAGAGGTTGTTTTGGAGCCCTCTCCAACTATCAAAGTGCCGCTCATCATTCCCATCTGGCAGGTGAACTGATAGGTGCCAGCTTTAAGGGGGGGCAGCTCAACTACGGTTTCTTCAAAGGGTTTTAAGGCTTTTCTTACGCCGATTTGGGGAAAGACAATTTCCTTAGAGCAAGCCCTGTCTTCTTTGCGAAAAACTATTATTTTTAGAGGCTGGTTCTCAGCTAAATTTATTATTGAGGGGAAATAGCGGCTGTTCTCTATTTTTATTTTCGCGACCTCAGCCTGATTTCCTTCCTGATTAAAACTGCTCAAAATCAGGCCTTTAAGCTGAGCTAAGTTAAAAGGAGAACCGCTTAAAGTTAGCCCTCGATTTAAAACTAAAAGCCCTAAAAAAATAACCAGGAGAGCTGAGACAGTAGCTAGTCGGTTTTTAAAAGTCAAAGAAAGTTTTCCAGTTAAAGTGCCGTAGGAAAAAAGGAGAGGCACTGTTCCCAGTCCGAAAATTAGCATTGCTAAGGCTCCGAGAAAGGGGCTAGCGGTTCCAGCAGCGTAAAGCTGAGCTGCTTGCAAAGGAGCACAGGGCATAAACCCGGAAAGCGAACCAAATCCCGCTTCTAAGAGATAATGGACTTTGCTACCTTGACTTAACTGGCGCACCTTTTCGGTTAGCTTAAAGAGTTTATCTTTTAAAAAACTTGAACCGGGAAAAGCCGGAAGCAAGCTGGACTTAATAACTCCTAGCAGTTTCAAACCAAAAAACAGCATAAAAATTCCGGCGGCAATGCTAGCCGTGCCTCCATATGCAGCTAAGTTAAGCCCTTTTCCTAAAAAACCAAGCAAAAAACCGGTGAAACTGTAGGATAGCAAACGAAAGAAGTTATAAACTAAATGATTTTTCCAGTTGATTGATTTATTTGAGCGGATAGAGTAACCGATAACTAAATTTCCGCACATGGAAAGACAGTGAAATCCAGTTAACAAACCAGCACCAAACAAAAGCCACATACCAACTCCATATCTCAAAATTAAAACTACATAATGTAGTATAAACTATCAATTTACTACTGTCAATAGTTTTTAAAAAGAGCAGGTGGTAGTGGTTTTATTGAGTGATGGATGGGAAGATTTTTAAGAAGTAATTTGAAAGGAAAGAAAGCTTGTTGGTTAGGAGCAGAAGGCCAAAGAGCAAAAGCAACAAACCACTTACTATTTTAACTGCCTTTAAGAAACCTTTGAATTTTTTGAAAAAGGAAAGGAAAAACTGAGCAAAAAGGGCAGAAAGAAAAAAGGGAATAGCTAAACCCAAAGAGTAAATGGCCAGAAGCATCACCCCTTGAGCAACAGTTTTTTCAGCGGCAGCATAGAGTAAAACTGAGCCTAAAATTGGGCCGACACAGGGGGACCAGCCAAGAGCAAAAGCTCCTCCCAAAAAAAAGGAAGTCAAGAGCTTTGATGGGGTTTCCATTTTTTTTCTTGAGCTCTTTTCTAAAAAACTTAGCTTAACCAAACCAATTAAGTGTAGCCCTAAAACAATAATGAAAACCCCGGCAACCTGAGCCAGCGTAAGGCGGTATTTTTGAAGAAGACTTCCTAAGAAACTGGCGCTGGCACCGAGAAGGACAAAAATCAAGCTAAATCCGAGAATGAAAAAAACTATTTTTAACAGTGGCTTGCCGCTTAAAAATTTTTTAGCCGAGGAAAGCTCCTCCAGTGACAAACCGCTGATGACAGAGATGTAAGCAGGAATGAGAGGCAAAAGGCAGGGTGAGAGAAAACTCAAAAAACCGGCGTTAAAAACAGCAATATAGGTTGCCACTTCACCAAAGTTAATATTCATTTTGTTAAGATATTAAAGTATATTTTCCAAGTAGTAAAAAAAGAAGTAGAAAATGATGTAGGCGTATTATATCATACCTTTTGATTGGGGTTTTGATATAAGGGTGGCTGGCGTAAATGAAAGATATTGAAAAAGCTATGCGTTTAATCACTAGCGGGGTTTATGTGGTCACCACCCGGCTGGATTCCCGAGCTAATGGTTTGACCGTTGCCTGGTTGAGCCGAGCCTCTTTTAGTCCGCCTCTCATTTCTGTTTCTATTGGTAAAACTCGCTTTACTCATGACTTGGTTAAGAAAAGCCGGGTTTTAGCGGTTAATGTTTTAGCCGAAGGACAGGAAGACATCGCTCGGCATTTTGGTTTTCGTTCTGGCCGAGAGGTCGATAAATTTGCTGGACTCGAAACCCGCACCGCTATTACTGGCTCCCCAATTCTTCAAGGTATAGCGGCTTATCTTGACTGTCGGGTGGTTGGGGAGATTGAAGCGGGCGACCATACCATTTTTGTGGCTGAAGTAGTTGAGGGGGGAACAGAAGACGGACTCAAACCTCTCATTTATCGACGCGAGTCATACTTTGGCTGATTAATCTGGCCTGTTTAGGGCAACTAAACAAAGGTTTAAGGTTTCATTTTTTTGACAGCAAGCATTAGTTGAACAGTGAGAAGAACAGTCGTGCTTTTGAGGAAAAGCGAAGCCCAACGAAGTGAAAAGTAAAATTAAAATCAAAAGAGAAACTGCTAGCCCCTTCAAAAATACTCCTCTTGAACCCCCAATTTTTTCTCCAGCCAATCTCTTTACTCGAGGAGCCAGAGAATTAAAGGAATGGTAGTGGGGGAAGCTATAAGCCAAAAGCTGTTGAGATCGAGCAGTTTTTAACAATGCTCTGGCTAAGTCAAGAGGAGACCCCGTTTTTTTAACCGCCTCATCATCTGCTTCAATTTCTTTTTGGAGAGCAAAAGAAAAATAAAGTTGATGGGCGAGGGGGAGAAAGAAGAGAAGGTCACGGAAGAAGTTGGCTAAGAAAAGTTTTAAGTGGTGCTTTCTTTTTAGGTGGGCGACTTCATGCAAAAAGACTGCTTTTAGTTCCTCCGCTTTTAGCTGATGGGATAAAGCTTCCGAAAGGTAAATGCGAGGCTTCTTAAGCCCGACGGCAAAAGCCAGCGGCTCTTTAGAATCTATCAAAACTATTTCCGCTCCTCTTATTTCTGGCAAAGATTTTATTAGGCGTGATATCTTAAATGGCATTTTGTCAATTTTTTTCAGTCGGTAAAGAAAAAGGAAGGAAAGGGTGAGGCGACCGAGCAAAGCCAGAAAAGCAAGGAGAAAAAGAGAAAGCGGGAGCCAGAGATAAAAAACAGGCGAAGAGAGAAAAGAAAAGAGAGTATTTCGGCAGGAAAGGAATAAAGTCTGGCAGGATTTTACCAAACCAGCGATTAACCTGGGCGCCAGGAGAAAAAAAGAAGCTAGCAGAAAAAAAACCAAAAACAAACCAATTAAGCTAATTGTTGAAGGATAAAACCTCACTTTGCCTTTTCCTTCTTTTTATTTCGAGCTTGAGCAACAATTTTTTCCAGCTCTTTTAGTAGCTCTTCGTCTTCCGGAGCCGCTTTTTCCAGAAACTCAACCCAGGCTGAGCGCCCAAACTCTCTAAAAAATGAGCCCATCACTGATTCGGCTAAAAGAGAGTTTAGTTTTTCTCGACTAAGAGCTGGCTGGTAAAGATAAGAACGACCAACTTTTTTCCTCTCCAGATAACCCTTTTTGGCCAGGCGGTCCATTACGGTCATTACAGTGGTATAAGCTAACCCTTTTTTTTGACAGAGGGATTGGTGAACCTCTCTAACAGAAGCGGTTTTCATTTCCCAAAGCTCTTCCATTACCTGAGCTTCCAGGTCGCCTAAGACT
>CALKMS010000029.1 GCA_938091145.1 uncultured bacterium | reverse complement strand
TTGGCTTTGGTCGAGGTAGGAATTGAAGGACGATTTGATGCTACCAACTTGATAAATGCTGTGGCGACAGTAATTACTCAAATTGAGATGGAGCATCAGGAATATTTAGGTAGCACTTACTCTGAAATCTTGGCTGAGTCTCTTTCAATCATTAAAGAGAGAACCCCAGTGATAACAGCGGAAAACAAGGAGATGGCTATTAAAGCCTTAAAAGCTGAGGCTAAAAGAAAAAAAGCACCTGTTTTTCTTTTGAATGAGAATTGCCAAATAGAGGAAGGCGAACATAGTGTAAAAAAGCAGACCTTTAACTATCGAGGAATTTCGTTCGATCTGAAAAATTTGGAAATTCAACTTTTGGGACAACATCAATTGGAAAACGCTTCACTGGCTCTCTTGACGGCTGAAGTCTTAAAAGAAAGATTCTTAGTTAACGAAGCGCAATTAAGACGAGGGCTAAAAAAAGCATATTGGCCTGCTCGTTTTGAGGTTTTAAAAAGCAGAAATGGTTGGTTGGTGATTGATGGTGCTCATAATCCCGCAGGACTCAAAGTTTTAATTAAAGCTCTCAAAAGACATTTTCCCGGCACGATTCCAACTTTCATTTTCGGAGTTTTAGAAGACAAAGACTATCAGGCAATGGCTTCGCTCTTGGCTTTTCAAGCGCAGGAAGTTTTTTTGGTCGAACCGCCTTCACCTCGAGCTTTGCCTTCTTTTGAGTTAAAAAAGAAATTTTTGGAGTATAATAGTGATTTATTAATAAATGAGGTTGATTCTTTAGCAGAAGCGATGGAAGGGGCTTTAAAAAAAAGCTCGGTGGTGGTAATTGCAGGCTCTCTTTATTTAGCAGCTCAAGCACTAGAGTTAGTTAAGTTGCTGGAGGAGTTCAATAATGGATAAGTTAAAAGTATTGCTGGTTGAAGACGAGGAAAACTCGAGGGAGGAGCTGAAGCATCTTATCTCTAGGGCTGGCTCAATGGAAGTGGTCGGAGAAGCTGAGACGGTGGCGGAGGCTATCGAGTTGCTTAACTCTTTGCAGTTCGATGTAGTTTTTTTGGACATAAAGATGCCGGGAATTTCCGGTCTGGAGTTGGCGGGCATTTTAAAAAGGATGGCTAAACCACCCGCTGTAGTTTTTATAACTGCTTACAGCGAACACGCTTTAAAAGCTTTTGACTTGGAGGCAGTAGACTATTTAATGAAACCGATTTTGGAAGAACGGTTTAAAGACACAGTGGCTCGTTTAGAAAAGCGTTTTAGCATTTCTCCGATAGAGCAAAGAAAAGAGGAAAGGTATCCCGAGTCTTTTGAAAAACTGTTTATCGAAAAGGAGGGCGGGAAGCGCGTGCCGGTTTCTCCAGAGGAGATATTTTTCTTTGAAGCTCGAGACGATTACGCCATGCTTCACACTAGGGATCAGCGATTTTTAATTTCGGGAAGCTTAAAGAAGTTGGAAGAAAGGCTTTATAAGTATGGTTTTTTCCGGGTTCACCGTAAGTACTTGGTTAATTTAAATAAAATTTCTGAGATTATTCCTTTATCACGGGGAGTTATCCTTCTTAGAATGGCCGACTCTAGCAAAAGCGAGATTTTAGTTAGTCGCCGTAAAGCAAAGTTATTGAGGAAAGTTCTAAAATTTTAAAGAACTAAATTGAAAAGCTGGAATATTCGTGTTAAAAAAATAGAGGCAAAAAAGAGCCCTTTTCTCTTTTTTACTCGGCTTCCCTCTGGGCTAATAGTTTTTTTGATTTTTTTAATTATAACTCTTTATTTCTTTTACCGAATTAACTTAGTTTTTTTGGAAGCTTTTTTGTTTTTCGGATTTTTATCTCTCGCTTTAATAATTTTGCTTTTTACCACTTTTTCCCGAAAAGAAATAGAGCATGCCAGAGCTTATCAATCTCATAGCATCTTAAATATTATTCAGAAAACCCTTCCACTTTTTCGTGAAGGCTTGACTGCCCAATCAGCTCAGGAAGTAGCTAAAATTGTAAAGCAAGAAATGGGTCTGTTAGCGGTAGCAATTACCGATTGCTCTAACATTTTAGCTTTTGTTGGAGAGGGAGAAGATCATCACTTACCAGGATCTCCTTTAATTACTGAAGCAACCAAGCGGGTTTTGAAAAGCGGCGAGATTGATGTGATTACTGAGAAAGCGGCGATCGGCTGTCCGGTAAGTTCTTGTCCTTTGAATGCTGCTGTTATTGTTCCTCTTAAGAAAAAAGGAAAGGTCATTGGCTCGCTAAAGTTTTATTATGCCTCCGCCCATCAAATAGACGAGAATTCTTTGGTTGTAGCTGAAGGCCTTAAAGAGCTTCTTGAAAGCCAACTTGAGCTTTCAGAATTGTCTTATTTAGAAAGAATGGCGTGCGAGGCTGAGTTAAAAGCTCTTCAGGCTCAGATAAATCCTCACTTTTTTTTCAATGTCTTAAACACGGCAGTTGCTTACTGCCGGACTAATCCGATGGAGGCAAGAAAACTGCTTTTAAACTTTTCGGACTTTTTCCGTCGAACACTCCAGCTCGGCGAAAAAAAATTAATTACTTTAAGAGAGGAACTTAACTATCTTGAAACTTATCTAATGTTAGAAAAAACACGATTTGGCAATCGCTTGGAGTTTAAAATTACAAAGCAAATAAAAGAGGCTGACAACTGGCTTATCCCTCCATTTACCCTTCAACCAATTGTTGAAAATTCGATTAGTTATGGCTTTCCTCTTAAAGGGAAGTTAAGAGTAGAGGTTTTGTTTAGAAAATCAAATGGAGAAGGAGAAATAGTGATATGCGACAACGGAGTTGGAATTCCTAAAAAAGATTTAAGTAGAATCCTGGAGCGAGGTTTTGGGAAAGGCTTGGGTTTGGGGCTTAACTTGATCAACACACGTCTTAAAGCAGTTTTTGGTGATGATTATGGTCTTTTAGTTGATAGTGAACTGAATAAAGGGACTAAAGTTACAGTCCGATTTCCTCGATTGGTCGAAAAAAAGAAAGAAGTAGTAGCTCGTTTACCCGAATAAACTCTCTTTGAATTGTTTGATTCAACCGTTAACCGAATGTTTTTTTTGCTTTGATGATTATTCATTTAAAATTTTAACAGCGAGAATATCTAGGAGTGTTTTGTCTAGTGAAATATTTTTAGTTTGATTTGAAGGTTAAAGTAAAAAGGGGGAGTGATAATGAACCGCGATTTAGAAATTGCTCAGGCAGCTAAATTAAAACCTATAATTGAGGTGGCAGAAAGCTTAGGTCTAACCGAGGAAGACATTGAATATTATGGTCATTACAAAGCTAAGGTTCATCTTGAAGTGCGCGAAAAATTTGCTAACCGACCAAACGGAAAGTACATAGATATTACTGCTGTAACTCCAACTCCTTTAGGTGAGGGGAAAACAACTACTACGGTGGGCTTAACTCAGGCTTTGGGGAGATTGGGTCAGAAAGTGGTTTGCTGCATTCGCCAACCTTCGATGGGTCCGACCTTTGGAATAAAAGGTGGAGCTGCTGGCGGTGGGTATTCTCAAATAGTTCCGATGGAAGACTTCAACCTTCATTTGACCGGTGATATTCATGCGGTTGGGGCAGCCCACAATCTTTTAGCCGCTGCTATTGATGCTCGCTTAATGCATGAAGACCGCCTTTCTGATGAGGAGCTAGCGGCTATTGGCTTAAGAAGGCTGAGAATTGATCCTTATAGTATTAATTGGAATAGGGTTGTTGATCTCAATGATCGGGCTTTGAGAAAAGTAATTATTGGTTTGGGAACCGAGCAGGATGGGCGCCCTCGGGAAACAGGTTTTGATATAACGGTAGCTTCAGAAGTTATGGCTATCTTGGCTCTTGCAACTAGCCTTAAAGACCTGAGAGAACGTTTAGGTCGGATTATCTGGGGGTTAGACAAGGACGGAAACCCCTTAACTGCTGAAGATTTGGGAGTGGCTGGGGCGATGGCTGTTCTTTTGAAGGAGGCTATTATGCCCAACTTAATGCAAACTTTGGAAGGACAGCCGGCTTTTGTCCACACTGGTCCTTTCGCAAATATTGCTCATGGTAACTCCTCTATAGTAGCTGATCAGATAGCGATTAAACTGGCTGATTATGTGGTTACTGAGTCAGGATTTGGGGCTGATATTGGGATGGAAAAGTTTATGAACATTAAATGCCGTTATTCGGGTCTTAAGCCTGATTGTGTAGTGATTGTAGCAACTATACGGGCTTTGAAAATGCATGGTGGAGGTCCTCGGGTTGTACCAGGAAAGCCTCTCGATCCCGCTTATACTCAGGAGAATGTAGAACTTTTAAATAAAGGTGTCGAAAATCTTCAGGCTCATATTAAGATAGCTAAACAGTTTGGTGTACCGGTGGTGGTAGCCGTAAATAAGTTTAGTCATGATACTGAAAGGGAAGTTGAAATTGTTCGCCAGGCGGCTCTTGAAGCAGGTGCTGAGGGCGCTTTTCCTTGCGAACACTGGGCAAAAGGTGGTGAAGGTGCGATAGAATTAGCTGAAGCTGTGATGAAAGCCTGCGAAAAGCCATCGGACTTTAAATTCCTCTATCCTTTAGATTGGTCATTAAAGAAGAAAATCGAAACCATTGCTACTCAAATTTACGGAGCCGATGGGGTTGATTACACTCCTTTAGCCGAGAAACAATTGGCTAAGTATGAGGAGATTGGATATGGCAATCTTCCTATATGTGTGGCTAAAACTCACCTTTCTTTGTCTCACGATCCGAATTTAAAAGGCGTACCTAAAGGTTTTCGCTTGCCAGTTCGTGAGGCCCGGATTTCAGCCGGTGCCGGCTTTATTTATCCTCTCTGTGGCGAAATGAGAACTATGCCAGGTTTGCCTCGAAAACCTGCTTTTATGCATATAGACTTGACTGAGGACGGCAAAGTAAAAGGACTATTTTAGGGGTCAGATTGCCAAAAATTGAGTTTGTTCCTTCCAACCGCAAGGTGACGGCGCGGAAAGGCGAAACGCTTCTTAACATTGCACGAGAGGCTGGCGTTCATCTTAACTCCTCTTGCAACGGAGTGGGTACCTGCGGCAAGTGCAAAGTTAGAGTCATTGAAGGAGAAGTAGTTGAAAACCCTAGTTCTTACCAACTTGCTCCTGAATTGAAAGAAAAGAATTACCACTTGGCTTGCCAGTTAAAGGTTATGGGTAATTGCAAGATTTTTGTTCCCCCAGAAACACGCCTTTTAGACGATGCTTTGCTGGAAGAAAAAGGCGAAATTTATCTGGCTCAAGAGCTCAATAAAAGCGAGAGAAATCCTCGTTTTAAAAAGGCGTTTTTGAGCCTGCCCAAGCCTTCACTTGAAGACAATCTTAGCGATTGGGAAAGAATAGAAAGAGAGATTAAGAAGTTATATGGCAAGCCTGTTTTGCCATTTTATTCAGTGATTAAGGAAGCGCCATTTCTTCTTCGGCAAAACGATTGGCAGGTGACTGCTACTCTTTTTGATGCCAAAGACAAATTTTTTGTGAGTAATTTAGCTTCCGGTAAAAAAACTTTTGGTCCTTTTGGTTTAGTAGTGGACGTTGGGACTACAACGCTTATGGCGGAGCTGATTGAACTTTCTTCGGGAGAGGTTTGGGGTCGGTCTTCTCGTTATAACCCTCAAATAGCTTTCGGCGAAGATGTCATTTCTCGGATAGTTTATGGGAAAAAGGCAAGCGGTCTCAATAAGTTACAGAGGGAAGTTATCCGGGCCATCGAGCAAATGGGTAAAAAGCTTATGGAGGAAGCAAGTGTTTCTGTAGAAGAAATTTCGGGCCTTTATATTGCTGGCAACACGATTATGTTGCATCTTTTGAGCGGTATTTATCCTGGTTTTATTCAGGAGGAACCTTACGTCCCCGCTACCAACTTTGGTTACTGGGAGAAGGGGGAAAGCCTAGGCTTTCGTTTATTTGAAAAGGCTTATGTGTTTCTTTTACCCTGTGTGGCCAGTTTTATGGGTGCTGACATCGTGGCCGGTTTATTGGCAGCAGGCTTTTATAAAAAGGGTCCCTTGCGCTTGTTTATTGATATCGGTACCAACGGGGAGATAGTTTTAGGCACAGGAGACTGGCTTTTAGGATGCTCTTGTTCTGCTGGTCCCGCTTTTGAGGGCGGCGGGGTTAAGCATGGCACGCGGGTGGTCCCGGGAGCTATCGAGGAAGTAAAGATTGATAGTGAGACCTGCGATGTAGAGTTTGTAACAGTTGGGGACACTGCTCCGTCGGGAATATGTGGGTCGGGATTAATCGATTTGATGGCCGAGCTTTTTTTGGCGGGTTTGATTGATCGGCGTGGAAAATTTGTCTTTACTTGTAAATCGAAACGCTTAAGAAAGAGCAACGGCGACTACGAATTTGTTATTTACAAAGGAGAGGAATCTTCAAAAGACATTACTATAACTGAATCAGATATAGATAACCTGATGCGAGCTAAGGCGGCTCTTTTCGCCGGGATAAAGATTTTAGTAGAAACAGCTGAGGTAAACCTAAAAGATATAGAGAAGCTTTACATTGCTGGAGCTTTTGGCCACTATATTGATGCTCAAAAAGCGATGATTATAGGCTTGTTACCTGATATGCCTTTGGAGAAAATAGAGTTTTTAGGGAACACTTCTTTGCTGGGGGCTAGGTTGGTTGCATTGTCGCAGGAGTTTGAAGAAAAAGCTCTTGAAGTTGCTTCGAGAGTGACCTATCTTGAACTGGCAAGAAGTGGCCGCTTTATGGATGAATATGTTTCAGCTCTTTTTCTCCCTCATACTCACGCTGAACTTTTTCCTTCGGTGATGAAATTGCTTAAAAAAGAGAAGAGGGCAACTAAAAAATGATTTCGATAGCGATTGCTGGAAAAGGTGGTTGTGGAAAAACTACTTTTTCGGCTGCTTTAATAAGATTTCTTTTGGAAAAAAATTATCAGCCTTTGCTGGCTGTCGACGCTGATCCGAATGCTAATTTAAACGAAAGCTTAGGTGTCGATTATCGGCTTACGGTGGGTGAAATTGTTGAAGAGATGAAGTCATTGGATTCGACGGTGATGGATAAAGAAACATGGTTATCAATTAAAGGTGAAGAGGCTTTAGTCGAGAGCCAGGGTTTCGATCTGCTGGTTATGGGTCGGCCTGAGGGTCCAGGTTGTTACTGCGCAGCTAATAACTTATTGCGAAGTTATCTTGATCGACTGGCCAAAGCTTATAAAGCTTTAGTTATTGACAACGAGGCCGGAATGGAGCATTTAAACCGTCGCTTGACTCGTGATATTGATTACCTCTTTTTAATTGCTGAACCGACTTCTAAAGGTTTGGTTACCGCTCAACGACTTTATCATTTAGCGAACTCGCTTGAGCTGAATATCAATAAGTTTTACTTGGTAGTGAACAAGGTCACTTCAGAAGAAGAAACCCGTGAGTTAATTGATTTTATTGAACCCCCGCTTTTAGGCTTATTACCTTACGATACCGAAATTTTATTAAATGAAAGGGAAAATAAGTCAGTTTTTAAGCTTTCTGCGAGCTCAGCTTACTGGCGAACTTTGACTGCTCTTTTGTCTTCAGTTTTTGAAAGGGAGTTGGTGAAAAAATGATTATTGATGGTAAGGCAATTGCCACTCAGATAAGAGAAGAGGTGAAAAATAAGGTTAGGGAATTAACCTTTCGAACGGGGAAAAACATTGGTTTAGCCGTGGTATTGGTTGGAGAAAACCCGGCTTCTTTAGTTTATGTCGGTCAGAAAGAAAAGGCCTGTGCCGAAGTTGGGATAACTTCTTTTAAAATTGCGTTACCTGCAGATATTACTCAAGATTCATTGGCTGAAAAAATTGAAGAACTAAATGAGGATCCTAGTGTTCATGGGATTTTGGTTCAGTTACCACTTCCTGAGCATTTAAATGAAAGCGCTGTTATTGAAAAAATAAGTCCCAAAAAAGATGTGGATGGTTTTCATCCGCTTAATATTGGTCGTTTGGTAGCTGGAGAGGAAACTTTTATTCCTTGTACACCTCAAGGAATAATTGAGCTTATTGAAAGAAGTGGCTTTACAATTGAAGGACAGGAAGCAGTGGTGGTTGGTCGGAGCAACATTGTTGGCAAACCAGTTGCCTTATTGTTGTTGCAAAGGCATGCCACTGTAACGATTTGCCACACTCGCACTCGTAATTTAGGAGCGGTTACACGGAGAGCAGACATTCTGGTAGTAGCTGCTGGTCGACCTCGCTTGGTTAAAGCCGATATGGTTAAAGAAGGTGCCTGCGTAATTGATGTTGGAATTAATCGGGTTGAGGGGAAGCTGGTTGGCGATGTTGATTTTGAGGAAGTGAAAAAAAAGGCTAGTGTAACTCCTGTTCCTGGAGGTGTGGGGCCGATGACCGTGGCTATGCTTTTAAAAAATACTGTTTTTGCCTTTGAAAAAAGTTTGGAGGTCAGCTGATGTTAGTAGAAAAACTTTTAAATAGTTATTCTGGGAAAGTAAAAGAAGTTGAGATTGGTTCTGGTGGCTTAAAGGTTGGCGGGGAGACTTGTTTGCCTTTTTATCTCTGGGAGGGAGAAATGCCCAACAAAATACTTTTTGGTTTAGAGATTTTAGATCAAGAGCCTGTTGATTGGGCTGATTCTTTGGCCCGGCTTTACCAGGATGTTTGGAAAGAACCAGTTGAGTGGGCAAAAAAATGCTTTGAAATGGGAGCGGAATTTTTGCATATACGACTTACAGGTACACATCCAGACAGTAAAAAACATGATCCTACTCAAGCAGCTGATTTAGTTGAGGAGATTTCGAAAGCTGTGAGCTTGCCTCTGATTGTTTATGTTTCAGGAAATAAAGAGACTGACGCTCAAGTTTTACAGAAAGTTGCTGATAGGATTAAGGATAGTCGCCTATTACTTGGGCCAGCTGATGAGGAAAACTACAAGCTAGTGGTAGCTCCTGTTTCTCTAACAAACCACAATGTTATTGCCTTCTCCCCTGTGGATATAAACATCGCCAAACAAGTAAATATTCTTATTGCTCAGATGGGAATGCCTTTGGAAAGGATAGTTATGGATCCGACTACCGGGGCTTTAGGTTATGGACTGGAATATACTTTCTCTATTATGGAGCGGTTGCGTCTGGCGGCATTAATTCAAAACGACGAGATGACTCAGTTCCCAATCATTTGCACTGTAGGTCAAGAAACTTGGAAAACCAAGGAGGCTAAAGTTAGTCCGGATGAAGAGCCAACTTGGGGCGATGAGGAGAAGAGGGGAATTTCCTGGGAGGTGGTTACGGCTATTACTTTGATGTTAGCTGGAGCCAACCTTATTTCGTTGCGACATCCGGAGAGCTTAAGGCTTTTAAAAGAAGCTCGTAGCGAATTTATTTCACTTGGTGAGGGAGGTTAAAAATGAGTAACAAAGAGAAATCGCGTGACAAAGCAGCTCAGGAAATGATAAAGAAAGCTCAAGAAGAAGGAGTTGAGACTGCTTGGGACCGCAAGGAGGCAATGAAAGCTTGTGTTTATGGCGACGCCGGTACTTGTTGCCGACTTTGCTTGATGGGTCCTTGTCGTATTAACCCTAACAAACCTGACGAGAAGCAAGGAGTTTGCGGAGCTACAGCCGACACAATTGTGGCTCGTAACTTGGCTCGATTGATTGCGGGCGGAACTTCGGCTCATTCTGACCACGGTCGTCATATTGTCCATGCTCTAAAACTCGCAGCCGAAGGGAAAATGCCGGGATACGAAATAAAAGACGCGGGAAAGTTGCTTCGTGTGGCTAAAGAGTTTGGAATTGAAATAGAAAACCGTCAAGTACAAGAAGTTGCTGTAGAGCTTGCGCGAAAAGGCGAAGAAGAGTTTGGTAAGCAAGATGGCAGACTGACTTTTTTGAACCGCGCACCCAAAAAAAGGCAGGCTATCTGGAAAGATTTTGGTGTTGAGCCGCGAGGTATTGACCGGGAAGTAGTTGAAATTATGCACCGCACCACTATGGGCGTCGATCATGATCCTTACGATATTCTTCTCTCTTCTTTTCGAACTTCTTTGGCTGATGGTTGGGGTGGCTCGATGATCGCTACAGAGTTTACCGATATTTTGCTCTCGACACCCAAACCAATACGGTCTCAAGCAAACCTTGGAGTTTTAAAAGAAGGAGCAGTTAACATTGTTATTCACGGCCACGAGCCTTTGCTTTCTGACTCTATTGGACGGGTAGCTCGCAATCCGGAAATGGTCAAAAAAGCTCAGGAAGCTGGAGCTCAGGAAGGCATAAATGTGGCTGGCCTATGCTGCACTGGAAACGAGGTTTTAATGAGGCAAGGATATCCCATAGCGGGAAATCACCTCCATCAGGAACTGGCCATTGTGACTGGGGCAGTAGAAGTTATGGTTACTGATGTTCAATGCTTAATGCCTTCTCTAGCTCAGATCACAAGTTACTACCACACCCGCCTTTTAACCACTTCACCTTTGGCTAGGTTTCCGGGGGTGCTCCACATAGAGTTTGAACCAGAAAAAGCCTTGGAAGTGGCTCAAAGGATTGTAGAACTGGCTATTGAAAACTTTAAGAATCGTGATCCCCAAAAAGTTAGGATACCCGAAGAAAAGATGAGTTTGGTGGCTGGTTTTTCTCATGAGACAATTAATTATATGCTTGGGGGGCGTTTCCGCGCTTCTTATCGTCCACTTAACGATGCTATTATCTGGGGACGAATTAAGGGAGTGGTTGGAATTGTTGGCTGTAATAACCCGCGAACATCTCAGGATGTCTTCCATGTTTCTTTGGCTGAAGAGTTGATAAAGAATGACATTTTGGTAGTATCCACAGGTTGTGCTGCTGGAGCTTTTGCTAAAGCGGGTCTTCTTCTTCCTGAAGCAGCTGAGAAAGCCGGGCCAGGCTTGAAAGAAGTTTGCGAAGCAGTTGGGATGCCGCCGGTCCTTCATGCCGGTTCATGTGTTGATAATAGTCGAATTTTAGTTGCTTGTTGCGAGATGGTTCGGGAAGGCGGTTTAGGAGATGACATCAGCGACCTTCCGGTAGCTGGTGTGGCTCCTGAATGGATGAGTGAAAAAGCTGAGGCTATCGCTCATTACTTTGTTGCGTCTGGAGTTAGCGTTTTTTTGGGGATACCTCATCCAACTTGGGGAAGCTCAAAAATGGAAAAGCTGCTTTATCAGGAAATTGAGGAAATTTTTGGGGCTCGTTTTTATAAAGAAGGAGATCCTCAAAGAATGGCGGCCAAAGTTATTGATTTGATAAACCATAAACGCGAAAAACTGGGAATTAACCGGAAGCCGGCCCGAGTTTTATATGATATGGCTATGCGTCGAGAACTGCCAGTTGAATAGGGGGTGAAAAAATGTCCAAATTTATTTTATCACAGGCAATAATTGGTTCACATAAGATTGTAACAAAAGCTAAAGAACAATTAGAAAAAGCGATTGCGGAAAAAGGCGAGGATTTTCCAATTAAACCACCGGACACCGCTTATTTTGTGCCCATTATTTACTCTATATTAGGACACAAAGTGGAAAAGCTAGCTGATTTTAAGCCAGTGATCGAAGAAGCTGAGAAGCTTTTACCTGAGCCGCCATCGGAAAAGGTTTGGCTTCCTTATCTTGGACCGGCTTTAGACGCCGGAATGGCTACTCTCTTTGCTGAGGAAGTAATTGAGTTTACTAAACCTGCATTGGGCCAGAGCCAGGCTGAAGGAATCTGGTTGGGTCCACCTGACGATGTGATCTTGAGGGAAAGAGGTGTCGAGTTTACTGATGGTCGGGCTCCTGGTTTTGCTGTAGTGGTTGGCGCAGCTCCTGACTCTGAAAGTGCGGTTAAGTTAGCTCAAGAATTGCAGGCAACTAATCTTTATACTTTTTTTTGTGGCCACACTAACGGTGTTTCCATAGCTGAACAACTAAATGAAGCAGGAGTTGAGCTAGGCTGGCATACTAGACTGATTCCGTTTGGCAAAGATATTTATTCCGCTGTTTATGCTGTTGGCTTTGCGGCACGAGCGGCAATGGTTTTCAGTGACATCCCCCCTGGGGATTTTCGAAGAATACTTCTTTATGTGAAAAATCGAATTTTTGCTTTCATTTTGGCTCTTGGCTTTATTGATGAGGAAAAATATGCTACGGCAGCTGGGGCTATTAACTGGGGAGTCCCAGTTATTACCGATCAGAACATTCCTTCTATTTACCCAACGGGAATTTGCCTCTATGAACATGTGGTACCTAATATTCCAATACAGGAAATGGTTAGCAAGGCTTTGGAGACTCGGGGACTGAAAGTTGAAGTAGTCAAGGTCGATTTACCAGTTGCTTACGGCCCAGCTTTTGAAGGCGAACGGGTCAGAAAAGAAAATCTTTTTGCTGAATTTGGCGGAACCAGGACTCCTTCTTTTGAGCTTTTAGTAATGAAACCTTTTGAAGAAGTTGAGGATGGAAAAATAACAGTTGATGGTCCTGATTTAGATAGCTTGCCCGCCGAAGGCGGTAAGTTGCCACTGGCGATTGTGGTCAAAGTAGCTGGTTCAAAGATGAAAAAGGAGTTTGAGTCAGTTTTAGAAAGACAGATTCACCGCTTTGTTAACCATGCTTCGGGAGTGATGCATATTGGTCAGCGCGATGTTAATTGGATCAGAATAAGCAGAGAGGCATATGAAAAAGGATTTCGATTAAGGCATTTAGGGGAAGCAATTCGGGCTAGTCTTCATGCTGAGTATGGGCGGGTAGTTGACAAGGTTGAGGTGGAAATATATTCCGATGAGGAAAAAGTTAAAGCATTAATGGAAGAAGCGAGAAAAATTTATCACGAGCGGGACGAAAGAATGAGAGCTCTAACTGATTCGGCAGTTGACCTTTTCTACAGTTGCACTCTTTGCCAGTCTTTTGCTCCTTCTCATGTTTGCGTGATTTCGCCGGAAAGGATTGGTCTTTGTGGGGCCTATACTTGGCTTGATGCTCAAGCTCACTTTGAAATGGAGCCAACCGGTGGTAACCAGCCGATTGAAAAAGGTGCTTTGCTTGACGAAGAAAAGGGAATCTGGGAAGGGGTGAATGAGTTTGTAAAACGCCATTCTCATGGAAAAATAGAGCAAGTTTCCCTTTACTCGATGATTCATGACCCAATGACCTGTTGTGGTTGTTTTGAAGTTATTTTAGCTATTTTGCCGATGTGTAATGGGATAATGGCAGTTCAGAGAGGATATACGGGGATGACGCCAGTAGGAATGAGTTTTTCCACTTTAGCTGGAATGGTCGGCGGCGGTCAGCAAACCCCGGGTTTTATGGGTGTTGGAAAAGCCTATCTTACAAGTCCCAAGTTTATTTCGGCTGACGGGGGGCTTTTAAGGTTGGTTTGGATGCCCAAAGATTTAAAGGAAGAATTGAGACCAGGGCTTCAAAAAAGAGCAGAAGAGCTTGGCTATCCCGATTTAGTGGATATGATTGCTGACGAAACTATAGCTACTACCGAAGAAGAGGTTCTGGCTTATTTGCAGGAGAAAGGACATCCGGCTTTGAATTTAGAGTCAGTTTTATAAAGGAGGATTAATGGCACTAACAGGTCTAGAGATTTTCAAACTACTACCTAAGAAGAATTGCGGTGAATGCGGGATCCCTACTTGCTTGGCTTTTGCTATGAAGTTAGCGGCTGGACAAGCTGAAATAGATGCTTGTCCTTATGTTACAGATGAAGTAAAAGCTGAACTTTCGGAAGCGGCCGCTCCGCCCGTTCGAACAGTGACCATTGGTCAGGGAGAAAAAGCAGTGAAAATCGGTGGGGAAGTGGTTATGTATCGTCACGAAAAGACCTTTTTTAACCCCACATTGATTGCTTTATATCTTTCAGATGATATGCCAGCAGAGGAAGTTGACAGAAAAATCGAAGAAGTAAAGCTAGCATCTTTTCAGCGAGTAGGGCAAACTCTTGAAGCTAATCTTCTGGCTTTGGAAGCTAAAAGTGGTAGCTTAGAAAGCTATAATTCTTTAATAAGTAAAGCTTCAAAAATTAACCTTCCTTTAATTTTAATGGCTCCGGTAGAAATTTTAGAGAAGGTTATACCTGATCAGAAAGGTCGTAAGCCTCTGATATACGCCGCAGATTTAGAAAACTATGAAAAGATGGTATCGCTAGCTAAAGAAAATAACTTGCCTTTGGTAGCTAAAGGAAAGTCTTTGGATGAAGTGTCTGAGCTTACAGAAAAAATTAAGGCGAGCGGTTTTAAAGACTTAGTAATTGAAGTGGAGGCTCAAGGTCTCGCTGCCAACTTTAAAAATTTAGTTCTGATCAGGAGGGCAGCTATTGAGAAAAAGATTAGATCTTTGGGTTATCCTGCTCTTACTTTTGCTTTTGATCCTCAAGGAAATGAGTGGAAAGAACTGATCAATGCTGCTGTTCAGATTGTAAAATATGGCGGAATAGTCATTCTTTCGAGTTTGGCACCTTGGAAAGCTTTGCCCCTCTTTGTTTTAAGGCAGAATATCTACACTGATCCTCAAAGGCCTTTACAAGTAGAAGAAAAATTTTATCGTATTGGACAGGCAGATAAAAACTCGCCGGTTTTGATCACCACTAATTTTTCCCTGACCTACTTTATTGTTTCTTCTGAAATTGAAGCAAGCAAAGTTCCTACCTGGTTAGGAGTGGTGAATACCGAAGGGCTTTCAGTTTTGACTGCCTGGTCAGCCGGAAAATTTAATCAAGACACAATTGCGCAGTTTCTCAAAAAGCAGGCGATGACTGATCTTGTTTCCCATAAAAAAGTTGTAATACCGGGTTATGTTGCCCAATTAAAGGGTGCTCTTGAAGATGAGCTTCCTGGTTACGAAGTTATTGTTGGTCCGCGCGAAGCCTCTGAAATACCTTCATTTTTGAAAAATTGGTCCTGAAGGAGGTGAAGGTGAAAACTTCATCTTATTTAAAGACGAATCTTAAAGAACGGAGGGATCCGCCTTGCCGAGTTGCTTGTCCTATTAAAACCGATGTGAGGAGGTATGTTTCTTTTATTGCTCAAGGTGAATTTGAGGAAGCGCTTAAGACTATTAGAGAAACAAATCCCTTTCCCGCTGTCTGTGGTCGAATTTGTGCTCGGCCTTGCGAAAGTGCCTGTCGCCGAGGCGAGGTAGAAGAGCCTATCGCTATTGCTGGTCTTAAGCGCTTTGTGGCTGACTATGTAAAAAACAGCATCTTTCCTGCTCCCCCTATAAAATATAGAGAGAAAGTGGCTGTGGTAGGTTCCGGGCCAGCTGGGCTTGCTTGTGCTTATGATTTGAGAATGCTCGGTTATGAAGTGACTCTTTATGAAGCCGAGTCTTCACTTGGTGGTATGCTTCGTTTAGGAGTTCCCTCTTATCGCCTTCCCCGACCTGTTTTAGAAAGAGAAGTTGAAGAAATATTAGGAATTGGGATTGAAGTAAAATTGAATAGCCCCCTTAATTCCAGTCTTTCTTTGGAAGCTCTTTTAGATGAGTTTCACGCCATTTTTATTGCTGTTGGGGCTCACCAAAATTTGAAATTGGGAATTGAAGGGGAAAGTTTAAAAGGAGTGTTAGATGGTGTCAGATTTTTACGGAAAGTTAACCTGGGGGAAGAAGTGGAGATTGGCAAGAAAGTAGCAATTGTGGGAGGTGGAAATACGGCAGTAGATGCGGCCAGAACCGCTCTCAGAGTTGGAGCTGAGAGTGCTTTTCTTCTTTATCGGCGTTCAAAAGAGGAGATGCCGGCTAGTAAAGAGGAAATAAAAAAAGCCGAGGAAGAAGGAGTGAATTTTAATTTACTCACTTCCCCTCTTCGTATCTTGGGGGAGAAAAAAGTGGAGGGAATTGAGTGTATAAAAATGGATTTGGAAGCACCTGATGAGTCTGGTCGTCGTCGGGCTGTCCCTCGTGAGGGTTCAGAGTTTGTTCTCCCGGTGGACACGGTCATTGTAGCCATAGGACATGCACTTGACCCTTCTTTTCTCCATGGGAAGATTGAGGTTAAAAAAGGATTAATTCAAGTTGACCCCGAAACTATGATGACGAGCCGCTTGGGAGTTTTTGCTGGCGGAGATGCGGTGACAGGTCCTTCTAATGTTATTGAAGCTATAGCAGCAGGTAAAAGGGCCGCCCTTTCTATTCATAGTTACCTCAGGGGAATAAATCTTTCCAGTTTACTTCGAACTGAAAAACCTTTAGAAAGTCTTTCTTTTAGCTTGAAGGAAAAATTAAAGAAAAAGCCACGTGAGCTTATACCTACCCTTTCTCTTGAAGAAAGACTTAAGAGTTTTAGTGAAGTGGAGCTTGGTTATAGCAAAGAAAATGCTGTGAAGGAGGCCCAGAGGTGTATGAATTGTGGCAGCTATGCAGAGGTTCTTTCTGACCTTTGCATAGGGTGCCTTACTTGCGTGAGAGTTTGTCCTTACCAGATACCAAGAGTGAATGAAGGAGGAATTGCAGAAATCAATTCTAGAGATTGTCAGGGCTGCGGCATTTGTGTAGCTGAATGCCCTGCTCGGGCCATAGTTCTTCCTTCTTTTCCTGATCACGGCGTTACGGTTGAAGTGAAGAAAATTTTGCAAAAAAACAAGGAAAGAGAGTTTCAAATTGTGGGCTTCTTTTGCACTTTTAATTCGTACGCTTCTCTTGATAGCCTTCAGGGTATAAAAATTCCTTGTCTAGGTAAGTTAAGCATTTATCAAATCCTTAAACCTTTTCATTTGAAAGCAGACGCGGTTTTTCTTGTCGGTTGTGGTAACAACAATTGCCACTTTATTCATGGCAATTCCCGTGTTTTCCGCCGGGTGGAATATGTTAAAAAAATTCTAAATGACTTGGGCGTGGGAGGGGAGCGGCTTGAGATATGGAATATTGATGACCCCCGGGGGGAAGTTTACCAAGAAAAGTATGAAGAAGTAAAAGGAAGATTAAGAGGCCTTGGGCCTTCTCCCCTAAAGGCTTGCGAGGTGGGAATGAGTTGATAGTTGCTGAATTAAAACCTTTTTCGGAAATCGAAGAGATGATTAAGGGAAAGCAACATCTTTTGCTGGTTGGTTGCGCTACCTGCACTGCAATTTGTTTTGCTAGTGGGAACCGGGAAGTGAGCCTCCTTGATTCTCAATTAAAGCTCAAATCTTTAATGAAAAGCAAGGAAGTGTTTACTTCCGAGAGGATGCTTAAAAGGTCTTGTGAGCATGAATTTGTAGAGGAGTTAGGGAGTTTTATAGAAAAAAGCGAGGCTATTCTTTCTCTTTCCTGCGGCGTTGGGGTACAAACAATAGCTGATTGTTTTCCTGAAATCGAAGTTTACCCTGCTCTTAATACGCTGTTTATAGGTCGCCCTGATGAGTCTGGAGTCTGGAAAGAGTATTGTCAGGCTTGCACTGACTGCCTGCTTCATCTAACAGCGGGCATTTGTCCAATTGCTCGGTGTGCTAAAGGGCTTTTAAACGGTCCCTGCGGTGGTTCTCAGGAAGGAAAATGTGAGGTTTCGCCGGATATTCCTTGTGCCTGGCAGTTAATATACGATCGCTTGGAAACTCGAGGTGAGCTTCATTTGCTGGACGAGATAAAGAAACCAAAAGACTGGTCAAAGAAGAATCTGCCTGGTCGAGTTATAAGAGAAGATCTTTTGCTGAGGTAAGAAAGTGAGTAATTTAGAGAAGCTTTTAAGAGCGGGAGAGTTTGCGGTCACAGCTGAGCTTGGTCCACCTAAAAGCGCTGATCGTGGTGTGATTGAAGAAAAAGCGGAAATCCTTAAGGGCTTTGCTGACGCAATTAATATTACTGATTGCCAAACAGCAGTGGTTAGACTTTCAAGCATTGCTTCAGCTGCTATTTTGACTTCTCTTGGTTTGGAGCCGATTGCTCAAATGACCTGCCGGGATCGCAACCGAATTGCTCTTCAAAGTGACATTTTAGGCGCCTGGGCTTTGGGGATTAAAAACATTCTTCTTTTAACTGGTGATCATCCAAAGTTTGGCAACCATCCAGAAGCTAAAGGGGTTTTTGACCTTGATTCAATTCAGTTAATTCAGATGGTTAAACAGATGAAAGAGGAAAAGAAGTTTTTAAATGGGGAAGAAATGAAAGTTGAACCTAAGTTTTTTATTGGGGCGGTGGAAAATCCTTTTGCTGGTTCATTAGCGTTGAGAGCTGGGCGGCTGGCTAAAAAAGTGGCAGCTGGAGCGGAGTTTTTACAAACCCAAATTGTCTACAATCTCGAAAAGTTTTCCCGCTGGATGGAGTTGGTTAGGGAGCAGGGCTTAGATGAAAAAATATTTATTTTGGCTGGAGTAGCTCCAATTAAGTCGGTGGGGATGGCAAAATATATGCAGAAAAAAGTTCCGGGGATGGATGTGCCAGAGGAAATCATCAGCCGGATGGAAAAGACAACTGATGCTAAGGCTGAAGGAATACAGATTTGTATTGATATTATTAAAGCTTTAAAAGAGATAAAAGGCGTCAAAGGAGTTCACATAATGGCAATAGAATGGGAAGAAGCTGTACCGGAAATAGTTAGGGGTGCCGGCCTTTATCCTCGCCCTTCGATGGGGGAAAACTAATGGGTATTGTTTTAAAGGAAACAGCCAGCTTGGCTAAGGAGCTGGCTTTAAAGGGAATAAACGTCTACAAATGTTGCTTGTGCGCTAAATGTTCAAGCGGTTGTCCTTTAGCTGATTACTACGACATTTTGCCCCACCAGATAATCAGAGGTCTTCAGTTTGATGAGGAAGAAAAAGTTTTTAATTCCCGCTCTATCTGGCTTTGCAGCTCTTGTCAGACCTGCAATACCCGTTGCCCGCAGGGAATCGACGTGGCAGGGGTGATTGATTTCCTGCGCATTAAGTCTCAAGAGAAAGGGTTTAAACCAGCCTTACCACTTCCCGCCCTTTTCAATCGTTTAGCCATGCAGGACATCGAAAAGAGCGGCCGCTTGTTTGAGTTAGGGCTGGCGGTGAAGTTAAGTTTAGCTTCTGGTCAGCCGTTTCGCGACTTAAAACTTGGACTTGACTTGTTGGCTAAAGGGAAACTAAAGTTGAGACCAGAGAAAGCCCGCCTTCAAGAAAGAAAGATTCAAGTTAAAAGTGAGAAGGAAGGGGTGAAGTCGGAAGTCGCATACTACCCAGGTTGTTCTCTTCACTCTTCTGGTCAAGAGTTTGATATTTCCTTGAAAGCTGTTTTGAAAGTGTTAGATATTAAATTGTCTGAGCCTGAAAATTGGGTTTGTTGCGGCAGCACCCCAGCTCATCAAAGCTCTCCCTGGCAAGCAACTTTGTTGCCAATGAGTAACCTGAAGCTTTTTCAGGATCTTGGTTTTAGTCGAGTACTGGCTCCTTGTGCTGCTTGTTTTTCTCGTCTCAAAACTTCACTTTATCAAATTAAGAAGGATAACCACCTAAAGGAAAAGGTAGAAAGAGAACTTAATTTCCATCTCAAGGAGGAGTTCCGAGTTTATAATTTGCTTGATTTTCTTTTAGAGGAAGTGGGAACTGAAAGGATAAAGGAGAAAATAAAGAAAAACTGGAAAGGGACGAAGGTGGTGTGTTACTATGGATGTCTTATTTCTCGTCCTCCTGAAGTAACGGGCTGGCCGCATCCTGAGTATCCAAGAGAGATGGATGTTTTAATGAAGCTTTTAGGAGCTGAAGTTTTAGACTGGTCGTATAAGACTGAATGTTGTGGTGGCAGTCTTTCATTAACTGAAGGCAAGGTGGTTAAAGACGTAGTGGGCAAAATAGTTAAAAATGCCAAAGAAGTTGGAGCCGAAGCCGTAATTGTTGCCTGTCCTCTTTGCCATTTAAATATCGACGTTCGCCAGCCAGATCCAAAAAAGATGCCTGTTTTTTACTTATCAGAAGCACTGGGATTAAGCTTTGGTTTGTCACCTGCAAAGCTGGGTCTTTTTAAACACCTTACTAATCCGTCGGCTTTTTTAAAAAGCAAAGGGTTTTTGAGTTAGGTTAGAAGCTGAGGTAAAAGTGGGAGAGGAAAAAATTACGGCTAAAAAAAGAGAACAACTTAAAAAAACGATAGCTAGATTTTCTGGCCAGGGTGAAGTTATTGCTCTCCTTCTCGCTATTCAGCGTGAAGAAGGATTTCTTTCTCGGAGTGTTCTAGAGCAAATTTCCGAAGAAAAAAATATTCCTTTAAGCGAACTTTACGGAGTAGCTACTTTTTACTCCCAGTTTTCTCTTCACCCTCGAGGTAAGTATGTTATTCGTGTTTGCCAAGGTACTGCTTGCCATGTTCAAGGCGCTACAAAAATTGCTGAGAGTTTAAAGCAGGAATTAGGCATTGGTGAGGGGGAGACTACTCACGATAGGATGTTTACTTTAGAGTATGTTAATTGTCTTGGTTGTTGCAGTCTAGCTCCTGTTTTGGTAGTTAACGACCTTGGAGTTCAGGCTAAAATGACTAGTGCTAAAGTTAGAAAACTTGTGAGAGAACTTAGAAGGAGGTAAAAGATGATTGTAATTGGCGAAAAAATCAATGTAATGTCCAAAAGGTTAGGTCAAGCTATGGAGGCAAGAGACCCGGGACCTATTTTGGAAATGGCTAAAGCTCAAGTTAAAGCGGGGGCTAACTATCTTGATTTAAATATCGGTCCGGCAACTAAAGGCGGTCCTGAACTTATGGAATGGTTAGTGACAACTATCCAGAGCGAAATTGATATCCCCCTTTGTTTAGATACTACCAACGCTGAAGCAATGGAAGCTGGTTTAAGAGTTCATAAAGGCAAAGCTTTTATTAACTCAGCCTCCGGCGAACCGGAAAGACTTGAAAAGATGATGGCTCTGGCCGGAAAGTACAAAGCTAAAATTATTGGGCTTTGTTTGTCAACTGAAGGGATTCCACGGGATGCCAATGAGAGAGTAGCAGTAGCTGCCGAAATAATGGCAAAGGCAATGGAATACAATGTTCCCAATGAGGATCTATACCTCGATCCTTTAGTTTTGCCTGTGGCAGTGGCTCAGAAGGACGCTTTAGAGGTTTTTGAGTCGATCAGGATGTTCAAACAACTGGCTGACCCACCTCCTATGACTTTAGTGGGGCTTTCCAACGTTTCAAACTCGGCTCCGCCTGGAGTGAAGGAGTGGCTTGATCGGGTTTTTCTTTCAATGTTAATGGCTTGCGGTCTTGATGCTGCCATTTGCAATCCTCTGGATGCGGAACTTATGAAAACTTTAAAGACGGCTTCAGTATTGCGAAACGAAGTCCTTTACAGCGGATCTTTTCTGGAAGTTTAAGGAAAATAGGGAGAGATAATTGGCTGGTACAAAACTTAAAATTAAGAAAGTAAAAGTAGGTTTGGGTACCTGCGGAATAGCAGCCGGTGCCTCTCAGGTTTATCAAGAATTGGAGTCACTGGGCAAGAAGGAGGGTTTTGAGGTCGGAAAGGTTGGTTGTCTCGGCTTGTGTTATCGGGAGCCTTTGATCAACATTGAGGGTAGTTTTGGACGAGTTGTGTTGGGTGATATTTCACCTTCTGAGTTAAAGGGAGCTTGGGAAGACATAAAAAACGGTTATTTTCCGGAAGAGAAAATAATTTTTGATGGTCAGAACTATCGTGATAATTTTATAACTAGGCAAAAGCGGATTGTCCTAAGGAACGTGGGCTTGATCGACCCCGAAGATATCGAAGAGTACCTCGCTTGCAATGGATATAAAGGTTTGGAGCGAGTTCTTACCTGGGAACCGGAAAAAGTTTTAACTGAGGTAGAAAAATCGGGCTTGAGAGGTCGCGGGGGAGCAGGTTTCCCTACTGGTCTTAAATGGAAATTAACGCGAGCAGCCCCGGGTGATACCAAGTACATCATCTGTAATGCCGATGAAGGAGATCCAGGCGCTTTTATGGACCGAAGTATTTTAGAAGGAGATCCCCACAGTGTGGTTGAGGGGATGATAATTGCTGGTTATGCTGTCGGAGCCAGCGAAGGATATATTTATGTACGGGCAGAATATCCATTAGCAGTAAAAAGAATCGAGAAAGCTCTTAAGCAAGCGGAAAAAAAAGGTTTTTTAGGGGAAAATATTTTGGGTTCGAAATTTTCTTTTAAGATAAAAATTAAAGAAGGGGCGGGAGCTTTTGTTTGTGGAGAAGAAACAGCTCTTATTGCTTCCATTGAGGGCAAAAGAGGGATGCCACGTTTGAGGCCACCTTTTCCAGCTAATCGGGGCCTTTGGGGCAAGCCAACATCCATTAATAATGTGGAAACTTTTGCTAATATTCCTTGGATTATTTTACACGGTGCTGAAGAGTTTGCTTCAATCGGGACTGAAGATAGCAAAGGAACTAAAGTTTTTGCCCTAGCTGGGCGAGTTAAAAAAACGGGTTTGGTGGAGGTTCCTATGGGGACTTCTTTGAAGGAGATTATTTTTGATATTGGTGGGGGGATAAAAGAAGACAAGAAGTTCAAAGCGGTGCAGATTGGTGGTCCTTCGGGTGGCTGTTTGCCTGATAAACTTTTGGAAACCCCCGTTGAGTACCGTGCTTTAACTGAAACCGGGGCAATTATGGGTTCGGGTGGAATGATTGTTTTGGATGAAACCTCTTGTATGGTTGACTTGGCTCGCTATTTTTTGACTTTTATCCAAAGCGAGTCTTGCGGAAAATGTGTTCCCTGTCGAGTTGGAACTAAAAGAATGCTTGAAATGCTTAATAGGTTGACTGAAGGTGAACTGAGCAGCGAAGAAATTCCAAAATTGGAGGCACTAGCCCACGTGGTAAGAACTGCTTCTCTTTGTGGCCTGGGTCAAACAGCTCCCAATCCTGTCTTAACTACTTTAAAATACTTTTTCTCTGAATATGATATGCATGCTAAAGAAAAAAGGTGCCCAGCGGGTGTTTGCACTGGCCTAACAACTTTTGTAATTAACGAAAAAGTTTGCACTGGTTGCGGTATTTGCGTAAAGCATTGTGTGGTTAAAGCAATAAGTGGTGAGAAAAAAAAGCCCCATCGAATAGATGTTGAAAAATGCGTTAAATGTGGATTATGTTTAATTAACTGTCCGTTTGATGCCATTTATAAGGTTTAGATTGGGGGATGTTTTGAATGAAGGTAAAAGATGTAATGACTAAACAGCCGATGACAATTGGCTTTCAAGAAACAGCCCGGTTAGCGGCGGAAAAAATGGCTCGAGCGAAAGTTGGTTCACTTTTAGTTGTCAACAAGGAAGGAAAGGTAGTGGGAATAATAACCGATAGGTTGCTCGGACTTTATTTGGGAAGAAGCGACCGGAAGGCAAGTGAAGTTAAAGTTGAAGAACTTATGGAAGAAAATGTTATATCGGTCAGTCCAGAAATGAAGCTTACTAAAGCGGCGAAAATCCTCGAAGAACTAGAAATTCGATACCTGCCAGTGGTGGAAGAAGGAAAATTAGTCGGGATTCTCTCCGTTTCAGACTTAGCTGCTTTGGTGGATAGCTATATTGACTGTGTTTTGGTGGAACTTGGCGCTCGAGTGAAAAGGGGTGAGGGCAAAAAAGTCTAATGAAAAAAGTTAAGTTGAAGATTAACGAAAAAGTTATTGAAGCTGTTGAAGGAAAACTTTTGCTCGAAGTAGCAAAGGAAAATGGGGTTCGCATACCTCATCTATGCTATGAACCTCGTCTGAAGCCCTATGGTTCTTGTCGCCTTTGTTTGGTGGAAATAAAAGGAGAGCGCAAGCTCCAACCTGCTTGTGCTACACCGGTTAAAAATGGAATGGAAGTCATAACTGACTCCATTACGCTTTATGAAATAAGGCGGACCATCATCGATCTTTTACTTTCGACCCATCCTGAGGATTGCTTGACTTGTGAAGCGTGTGGGCGTTGTACTCTTCAGGATTTGGCTTATGAATATGGTTTGCGAAAGACAAGTTATCAAGGCGAAAAACCGCATACACCACTGGAAGATCATAATCCTTTAATCTTTCGCGAACGTGAAAAGTGTGTTTTATGTGGCCGATGTGTGCGCATTTGTTCAGAAGTTCAAGGAGTTGATGCTTATACTTTTGCTGGGCGGGGATTTCAAACGATAATTGCTACTGCTTTCGATGAGCCATTGTCATTAAAAAACTGCGAGTTTTGTGGCCAGTGTGTTTCAACATGTCCAACGGGAGCTTTGGTTTCCCGCTTGGAGATGGGAAAGGCTCGCAGCTGGGAATCGAAGGGGGTTATGACTACCTGTCCTTACTGTGGTTGCGGTTGTCAGATTGTTTTAAAGGTAAAAGATAACCAGGTAGTTGGCGTAGAGTCTGATTATGAAACTCATAATCGAGGCAATCTTTGCGCTAAAGGCCGCTTTGGTTGGGAGTTTGTGAACCATCCGGATAGGCTTAAAACACCGTTAATTAAAAAGAAAGGGAAGTTCGTAAAAGCTAGCTGGGATGAAGCTTTGGCTCTGGTGGCGGAGAAACTCAAATTTACCAAGGAAAAGTTCGGTTCCGAATCCATAGCTTTCATAGCTTCGGCTAAGTGCACTAACGAAGAAAACTATCTTTTACAGAAATTGGCACGGGTGGTTTTCGGAACTAATAATATAGACCATTGTGCTCGTTTGTGACATGCACCTACGGTGGCGGGTCTCGCCACAGTTTTTGGAAGTGGAGCAATGACTAACTCTTTTTCTGATTTCGAAATTGCTGATGCTATTTTTGTGATCGGCTCAAACACTACCGAAAACCATCCTATTGCTGGTTTGGCAATAAAGAAGGCCAAAAAAAATGGCGCTACTTTAATAGTTGCTGATCCAAGAAAAATTGAGCTTACCAAGTATGCTGATATCTGGCTTAAATTCCGGCCGGGGACCGATATTGCGCTAATTAATGGGATAGCGCATGTGATTTACAAGGAAAACCTTTGCGACTGGAAATTTATTAAAGAGAGAACTGAAGGTTTTGAGGAGTATGTAAAGCTGATAGATGATTATACACCGGATAACGTGGCTCAAATTACTGGCGTTAAAAAGGAAACACTAGTGGAGGCAGCAAAAGTCTTAGGAAGAGCTGATAGAGTGGTTATTGCCTATGCTATGGGCATAACCCAGCATCTCAGAGGGACTGATAATGTTCTTTCATTAGCCAACCTAGCGATGCTAACCGGTAATATAGGTAAACCGGGCGCAGGACTTTCGCCTTTGCGAGGTCAAAACAATGTTCAGGGTGCCTGTGATATGGGAGCCCTCCCCGATTTGCTGCCTGGTTATGTTAAGGTTGGCGGTGATGGGCAAAAGAAGTTTGAAAGCTTCTGGAAAGTGACTTTATCAACAGAGCCTGGCTTAAGCGTCGTTAAAATGATGGAAGCGGCTAAAGATAAGAGGATAAGAGCGATGTTTATTATGGGGGAGAACCCGATGGTGACTGACCCATTTTTAAAACACGTAAAGGAGGCTCTCGAGAAAATTGATTTTTTGGTTGTTCAAGATATTTTTCTTACTGAAACAGCTGAGCTAGCCGATGTTGTCCTTCCAGCAGCCTCTTTTGCCGAAAAGGAAGGCACCTTTACAAACACCGAAAGAAGGGTTTTGAAAGTTAATAGGGCTCTGGATCCGCCAGGGGAAGCAAAAGAAGACTGGAAAATAATTGTTGAGTTAGCTAGAAAGCTTGGGGCTTCAGGTTTTGACTATAAAGAACCCAAAGAAATAATGGAAGAAATTAATCTTTGCGTCCCGCAGTACGGAGGAATAAAATACGGCCGGCTTGGAGGCTACGGTCTTCAATGGCCTTGTCCTTCTGTCGAGCATCCTGGTACTCCGTTTTTGCACCGGGAAGGTTTTGTTCGGGGGAAAGGCCTTTTTTGGCCAGTTTCTTATTTACCAACATCGGAGGCGCCGGACAAAAACTATCCTTTTGTTTTAATTATTGGTCGAATGCTTCACCACTTCCATGGCTCAACTATGAGCGGTCGGACCCATTTAAAGACAATTAGCAACCCTGGATTTCTTTTAATTAATCCTGATGATGCTTTTAAACTTGGATTCAAAGAAGGAGAAAAAGTTTGGGTTGAAAGCCGTCATGGAAAGCTCGAGGCAACAATAAAGTTTTCTTTTTCTGTTCCTGATGGTGTTCTTTTTACCACTTTTCACTCTCCTGAGTTGCCAGTTAACATTTTGACCGGTGGAGATGTCGATCAAAAATCAGGAATTCCTCAGCTTAAATCCGTGGCTGTTCGGTTAATGAAAGGCCATTAGTTTTTTGCCACCTTTCAATTTATTTTTTCAGCTTTTATAGAATTAGGATGATTAAGACAAGCTACAAAACTCGTTTGTCAATCACTCTTTTAGCTTTGCCACTAGTCCTTTCAATTGTTTTGGGTTCAACAAGTTTAATTTTAGCTCGCAAACCGAGGATTTGCTCAAGTTTGTTTTCAATTTTTTTCTCGAACTCTACCAGTTTACGCATAGCGTCAGGAAAGACTTCTTCTGAGACTTCTACCATTATTTCCAAATTGTCTAAGGCACCAACTCTGTCAACAATTATTTGGTAGTGAGGTTCCACACCTTCGACTTCCATTAAAGCATGTTCAATTTGAGAAGGAAAAACATTTACTCCCCGAATTATGAGCATGTCATCAGTTCGTCCCCTTACTCGTTCCATTCTGGCCAATGTTCGGCCACAAGGGCATGGTTCTTCAATTAAGCGGGATAGATCTCGAGTGCGGAACCTAATTACTGGAAAGGCTTCTTTGGTTAGAGAGGTAAAAACTAATTCACCTACCTCCCCGGGCGGTAAAGTCTCTTCAGTTTCTGGGTTTATTACTTCAACTAAGAAATGGTCTTCATTGATGTGAAGTCCGTTTTTATGAAGGCATTCTCCGGCTACGCCAGGTCCAATAATCTCTGTCAAGCCGTAATTGTCAGTGGCGATTATTCCCAATCTTCTCTCAATTTCGGCTCTCATATTTTCTGACCAAGGTTCAGCTCCAAAAAGTCCTACTCTTAGAGGAAGTTGGTGGAAGTCAACTCCCATTTTCTCTCCGACTTCAGCAATGTGGAGAGCATAAGAAGGGGTGCAAACCAAAACAGTTGTTCCAAAGTCAGCCATTAACTGAACTTGTCTTTCGGTCATGCCGGCCGAGGCAGGAATGACGGTGGCTCCAATTCTTTCCAGTCCTTGATGAAGACCAAATCCTCCGGTGAAAAGTCCGTAGGCAAAAGCTATTTGGCAAATGTCCTTGGGTTGGACTCCGCCAGCGGTGGCAATTCTTGCTACTAGTTCTGACCAGGTGCTTAAATCTCCGCGAGAGTAACCTACAACAATTGGTTTTCCCGTTGTACCTGAAGAGCCATGAATTCTCACCACTTGCTCCATATTAAGGGCAAACAAACCGTAAGGGTAGTTGTCTCTCAAGTCATCTTTTGTAGTGAAGGGAAGAATTTTTAGGTCGTTAAAGTTTTTAATGTCTTCAGGTCGGATTCTTAATTCGTCAAAGCGACGGCGGTAGAAAGGAACTCGCTCGTAAGCCCATCTCAAGCTCCATTGGAGCCTCTTTTTTTGCAGTTCTTTGAGTTCCTCTCGTTTTAGACACTCATATTCGGGGTTCCAGATTAGGTTTTCCATAGCCTAACCTCCTTTCCGAAATATGCTTTTTTGACAACGTCGTCGGTTTTTAGCTGGTCAGTTGAGCCGCTGAGAACTACTTGACCGGCTTGAAAAAGATAACCTCGATCAGCCAGCGAAAGGACGAGCCTTGCGTTTTGCTCAACAATTAAGATTGTTTTGCCATCTTCTTTCAGTTTTTTCAAAACTTTAAAAATTTCTTTTACCACTTTGGGAGCCAGACCCATTGATGGTTCGTCTAGGAGGATGATTCGTGGAGATGACATGAGAGCCCGCCCAATAGCTAACATTTGCTGTTCACCTCCGCTCATGGTCTGAGCAGGCTGATTAAGCCTTTCTTTAAGAATTGGGAAGAGACTAAATACAAACTCCAAGTTTTCCTTGTACTCTTTTTTTCTTCGGGCACGCAAAAGGATAAAAGCGCCTAAATCTAAGTTCTCTTTGACAGTTAGATAGGGGAAAACATGCCGTCCTTCAGGAACTAATGCCAATCCGAGTTTGATTATTGAATGGCAAGGAAGTCTGGAGATATCTTTATTGTCAAAAAGGACCTGGCCTTTCTTTTTTACCAACCCGACAATTGATTTTAGAGCAGTGGTTTTCCCCGCTCCATTAGGTCCGATGATGGTCACCAGTTCCCCTTCCTTGACTTCAAAAGAAACATTGTAAAGCACTTGTAATTCTTGGTAAAATGAGCATAAGTTCTCAACTTTAAGCATCAAGCTCTCCACCTAAATAAGCTTCGATAACCTGTTCGTCTTCTTGAATAAGGAGGGGCGGTCCTTCAGCGATTTTTTCCCCTTCGTCAAGGACCAAAACTTCATCACAAATTTCCATAACCAAACCCATATCGTGTTCAACTAATAAAATAGTTGCCCCTCGGCTTTTAATCTCGTAAAGTAGTTCCTTAAGGTTATCTCTTTCTGCTGGCGTCAAACCGGCTGCTGGTTCATCAAGCATTATTAAAGTGGGTTTTAAAGCTAAAGCTCGGGCTATTTCTAAAAGCCTCCTTTCGCCAGCCGTAAGGAGACCGGCGGGTAGATCGGCTTTTGATTTAAGCTTGACAAAAGCAAGTAGCTCAAGTCCTGTTTCTCTTGCTTTTTCCTCAGCTTCTTGTCGAACCGAGCCAAAGGGAAGCCATGAGCGATTAAAGGTTAAGCCGGCGGCGAGCATAACATTTTCTAAAACAGTGAGTTCTTCAAATAGCAAGGGAGTTTGAAAAGTTCGAGCAATTCCCAGCCGAACGATTTGATGAGTTTTCAGCCCTGTTATTTTCTGATTCTTAAAAAAAGCTTCTCCGCTAGTGGGTTTTAGTACGCCGGTTAGAACATTAAAAAGTGTAGTTTTTCCTGCGCCATTTGGTCCGATAATGGCTTTAATTTGATCTCGGGCCACAATGAAGGAGACTTCTTTTAAAGCTTTTAAACCATCAAAGCTTTTACTAAGTTTTTCTACTCGGAGAAGCGACATTGTTTTTTCCCAGCCTAATCCTGTTTAAAACTTTAT
>CALKMS010000028.1 GCA_938091145.1 uncultured bacterium | reverse complement strand
TTAGTTTTTACTTCCGGTCAATTGGGGATTGACCCCTTGAGCGGAGAGCTGAAGAAAGAGTTTGAAGAGGAGGTGAGGCAGGCTTTTAGAAATTTGGAGGCAATTTTAAAAGGAGGTGATTCGGACTTAAAAAAGGTACTCAAGTTGACGGTTTTTTTGACTGACCTTTCTCTTTTGCCTCTTTTAAATCAAGTTTGTGAAGAGGTTTTTGAGAAGGTTTACCCAGCCCGGGAGTGCGTGGAAGTTTCGGCTTTGCCTTTTAAGGCAAGGGTTGAACTTTCCGCAATTGCCTGGTCGGAAGCTTGACTTAAGGAGGATTTTATGGAAATTACAAGAGTTAATTTACGCCTGGTGGAAAACATGAACAAAGTTCGAGCGATTGCTTCAGTTACTTTTGATGATGAGTTTGTAGTTAATGACATTCGTCTGGTTGAGGGCGACAAAGGGTTTTTTGTTGCTATGCCTAGCCGGAAGCTGCCTGACGGTAATTATAAGGATATTGCTCATCCGATCAAAACTGAAATGAGAGAGAAGATACAGCAAGCAATTCTGAGTGAGTACGAAAATAAAAAAGGAAGTTAGCTTTTGCTTAGCTTGGCTTAACTAAATATAATATTACTCTAAGTCAATGGGGCGTGGCCAAGCTGGTAAGGCGCGGGACTTTGGATCCCGTAATCGGAGGTTCGAATCCTCCCGCCCCAGCCAGATTGTGGATTATTTGGTCAGCTCATTGAAGCTTTTGAGGCCAAGCCGTTTAAACCTTTTTAACTCGGTGATAGTTTCGGTAATTTTTATTTTTTGTTTTCAATCTTTTTCCTTACTCGTTTCTCATAGTGACAAGTACAATTGAATAATTTTGTTTTTCGTTCTTTTTCGTTAATTTATTTAGAGTGGTTAGCGAAGAGGATGTCAAAATAGCTTTAGATCGCTTGACAGAGCCTTTGACCGGCTTGTCATTTCTCCAAGCTGGTTTAGTAAAGAATCTTCATATTGAGGAAAATACGGTAAAAATTACCCTTCAATACCCTTCTTTCCAATACCCTTACAAAAAAGAAGTTAAAAAACTTATTAAAAACGAAGTTCGGAATCTTGACCTATCTTGTGAAGTGCTGTTTGAGGAAGCAGAAAAGGAAGTTCATATTTAAGGTTTGAAGTAAATTAGTTTTCGTGATTATTTCCTATTGAACTCCTTGCGCCTTAGGTTTAATATCTTGATTGCATTTTCTTTTTGGGTGGGAAATGAGTTCAAATTTAGCTGTTATTGTTCTAGCCGCGGGAAAAGGCAAGAGAATGAAGTCGGCTCTTCCTAAGGTATTGCATCCTCTTTTAGGAGAGCCTCAGGTAAATTATGTGATCAAAGCTGTTTCCGCTCTTAAGCCAAAGTTATTACTGGTGGTGGTTGGGAAGAAATTTGACGAACTGAGGGAAGTTTTGCCAGAAGGAGTAAAATTGGTTATTCAACCCCAGCCCTTGGGAACTGGTAACGCTGTTAGTTGTTGTCTTCCTGAGCTTGTAGATTTTAGTGGTGAGGTAATGGTAGTTAACGGAGATACCCCCCTTATTAGGTCCGAGACTCTAATTTCATTGTTTGATACCCATTTAAAACAGGGAAATGAAGCGACTCTTTTGACTGCTTTTCCACCTGATTCAACTGGCTACGGAAGGATAATTAGAAAAGGAGGACAAGTTGTAAAGATAGTTGAAGAGAAAGATGCTTTACCAGAGGAAAAGAAGATTAGCGAAGTGAATACAGGATTTTATATTTTTCGGAAAAGAGCACTTTTTAATTACCTAAATAGAATTAAAAAGACAAACCAAGCTGGAGAATATTACTTGACGGATTTAATCGGTCTTCTGGTTGCTGATGGTTTTAAAGTTGGAGCTTTGGTTGCTGAAGATTGGCGAGAAACGGCAAATGTTAATTCTCGTCGCGATTTAATTGAGGCCCAAAAGATAATTCAAGAAAGAATAAACTTTTTTTGGTTAGACAACGGAGTGACTATTGTTAATCCCGATTTGACTTACATTGGGCCCGAAGTGAAGCTCGCCCGGGATGTCACCATTTTGCCTTTGAGCTTTCTCAAAGGTAAAACAAGGGTTGGCGAAGGTTCGGTTATCGGACCTTCGGTTGAGCTAAAAGATTGCCAGATAGGAAAGAGAGTTTGTATTTCGTATAGCTGGGGAGAAGATGCTGTGATTAAAGACGAAGCTCAAGTTGGTCCTTTTGCTCGCTTGCGTGGCGGTACTTTTATTGGAAAAAAAGCGCGAGTGGGCACTTTCGTTGAAATTAAGAAAAGCAAGATTGGAAAGGAAAGTAAAGTGCCTCACCTCAGTTATTTAGGGGATGCGACGGTAGGCGATAAGGTGAACATTGGGGCAGGCACGATTACCTGCAATTTCGATGGAAAAGAAAAGCACCCCACTTTTATTGAAGATGAGGCTTTTGTTGGAAGCGATACTATGCTGATCGCACCCATAAAAATTGGAAAAGGATCAATTACTGGCGCGGGTTCAGTTTTAACTCGTGATGTACCCGCGGGCTCGCTAGCAATTGAACGGAGCGAACAAAAAATAATTAAAGACTGGGCTAAAAGAAGAAAGAGAGACTCAAAGAAGGGAGGGGATTAATTGAAGAAAGAAGATCAAATTCACATTCCCCGTCGAACTATCAAAGTATTTAGTGGCTCAGCTCATCCTGAACTTGGAAAAGAAATAGTGAGCCATCTGGGTTGTGAAATGGGAAAGGTTGAATTGGGAGTTTTTGCTAATGGAGAGATTTATGTTCGATTTTTAGAAAGTGTTCGGGGTGCTGATGTTTTTGTAATTCAAACAATTTTTCAGCCGGTCAATCGAAGCTTAATGGAACTTTTGATTATGGTTGACGCGTTGCGGCGGGCTTCAGCGGAAAGGATAACAGCCGTTATTCCTCATTTTGGCTATGCTCGGCAAGACAAGAAAACAGCTGCTCGCGAACCGATAACCGCTAAACTAGTGGCCAATCTTTTAGTTACGGCAGGTGTTGACCGTGTAATCACGATGGATCTTCACGCCGGTCAGATACAAGGCTTTTTTGATTTGCCGGTTGACCATTTAACTTCTTTACCCATACTGGCGGATTATTTTCGAGATAAAAAACTGATTGATTTAGTTGCTGTCGCTCCCGATGTTGGCAGAGTAAAAACGGTTAAAAAGTTTGGTGATATCTTAGAAGCTCCTTTAGTTATTTTGCATAAGACTCGGCCAGCTCATAATTTAGCAGAGATAACTCATGTAGTGGGCGAGGTTGAAGGAAAAACTGCAGTTATTGTTGACGATATGATTGACACAGCTGGGACAGTTGTAAGTGGAGCTCAAGCATTGATTGAAAAGGGAGTAAAAGAGGTTTACATTTGTGCAACTCATGGCCTTTTTTCTCGTCGAGCTCAGGAATTAATTGAGGAAGCTCCAATAAAGGAAGTAGTAGTCACCAATACAGTACCTGTTAAAGTGAAAAGTTCTAAAATTAAAGTTCTTTCTGTAGCTCGATTGTTGGCTCAGGCGATTTCAAATGTTCATGAAGATTCTTCAGTTAGTGAGCTTTTTAAAGGTTTGGAATATTAAAAGGTTTAAGAGATTTATCAAGGCTCGCTCCTAATTTGTTAACAAAGTTATTTATTGCAAGGCACTCAGAAAGATTTTGCATCTTTCCTTTAAAACAAGATTGCTCCGCTCAGTCTCGCAATGACGTTTCTAGCCGTCATTGCGAAGATGGCGAGCCGAAAGCAAAGCAGGACGAAGCAATCTTTCTTCCGTGTCATTGCGAGGGTGCGTAAGCACCCGAAGCAATCCCTGAGATTGCCACGCTCGCCTTTCGGCTCGCTCGCAATGACCTCTCTCGTTTTGTCATTGCGAGGGTGCGTAAGCACCCGAAGCAATCCCTGAGATTGCCACGCCCGCCTTTTGGCTCGCTTGCAATAACCGAGCAGGTTGTTAATATCTTCTGACCAAAGCAAACTCAAGGCTAACTTTCAATGTAAGGTCGGTTTCTTGAATTTATCTTATAAATCAGAGATAATAACTTTTTTAGTTTTTAGAAAATGAGGAGGTTTGTTAATGAAATTTGTCGAGCTTGAAGTTGTTACTCGGGATAAAACAGGTAAATCTGCTGCCAGATCCTGGAGGCGTCGGGGTTATATTCCCGGAATTGTTTACGGCCAAGACATATCCCCGCAGCCAATAGGAATTCCCGTGAAGGATTTCACCCGCCTCGCTCATCATTCAAGCCGAGCTGGAGTAGTAGTTAAACTAAAGCTTGAAGGTAAAGAACTTCCAGCTCTAATAAAAGAGGTTGCATTGGATCCAGTAAAAGATACCTACCTCCATGTCGATTTTCAAAAAATTCGCCTTGATGAAAAAGTCTCTACTTTAGTTCCAATAGTGATCATCGGGGAAGAAGTTTCTCCTGGCCTAAAAATGGGAGGAGTACTTCAGCACGGCTTAGATCAGATTGAAATTGAAGCTTTGCCAAAAGACTTACCGGAGAAGTTTGAAATCGACATATCTTCATTTGAGATCGGGGATAGTTGTAAGGTTTCGGATCTAACCCCTCCCCCCGGGGTGACTATTTTGGAAGACCCTGAAGAAGTTATCTTGACTATTCTACCGCCAACTATTTATAAAGAAGCTGTCGAAGAAGTTGTTGGAGAAGAAGTGGCTGGGGAAGAGAGGCCGGCTGGAGAGGCTCCTTCGACAGAAGAGCAGGCTGATTAATGTGGTTAGTGGTTGGGCTCGGCAACCCTGGTTCTGAATACGCTAATACAAGACACAATGTTGGTTTTATAGTTCTTGACCAGTTGGCATTAAAGTGGCAATTGGAGTTTAAAAAGAAAAAATTTATCTCCGTTTATGCCTTTTCTCCTGAGAGAAAAGTTTATTTAGTTAAGCCATTAACTTATATGAACCGGAGCGGGTTAGCCGTAAAGAAGTGGGTAAAAGATTTGTCTCTCCCCTTGAATAGACTTCTTATTGTTGTTGACGATTTAGACCTGCCATTAGGCAAGGTACGATTTAGGAGAAGAGGTGGAGATGCGGGTCATCATGGGCTGGCGTCTATTATTGGGGTACTTCAAACAAGCGAATTCCCTCGCTTAAGGATTGGAATTGGTCGCCCCAGGAAACGGGGCACCGAGGCTACCTATGTTCTTTCACCTTTCAAAGAGAGCGAGAAAGAAGTACTAGCGGGGGTAGTTGAACATAGTGTAGGTTTGATTGAAAACTTAGTAAAATCTGAAAGTTAAAGATCAGCGTTTTTTGTAGGGTAAAATATGAAGCCGGATGTAGATGTAAAGTCATTATTATTTAAACTTTTTGATCGCAAAATTAGCCTTTTTGACTTAGGTAAGACGCCTATTTTTTTAACTGAAGCCAGTTTAGCCTTTTTTCTATATTACCTTTCTGAAAAGGAGAAAAAAAATCTTTTTGTTATCACTCTGGATGACAGTTTAGCTGAGAGACTTTACTTTGAGTTTGATCGGCCAAAAACATCTATTTTTTTGAGGGAAAACGCGGTTTTGCCATGGGAGGAAGGACGAACCGAGAAAGGAAATGTTGAGCCTTACTTTAAACTTAAAAATTTAGCAGAATCGGGTTCAATTTTTACGGTTTTTTCTAGTGTTAATCAGGCTTTACTAACTTTTCCTTGGGATTTTCCACCGCCCTTAGAGCTAAAAGTAAACTTCTCCTATGATCGGGATGAACTGATTGAAAAGCTTCAGGAATTCGGGTACGAGCGAAACTATTTAGTGGAAAAAGAGGGAGAGTATGCAGTTCGTGGCAGCTTGATAGATATTTATCCAGTAGATTTCAGGCCTGTCCGCCTTGATTTTCTCGGAGAAACGCTGGAATCAATCAAGACGTTTTCTCTCGTAACCCAGCGCTCAACCCAAACTCTCAAAGAGGTTACTATTTTCCCCTATAAGCTGGGGTTTTTGGGAAAAGTTGAGAGATCAGAGCTAGATAAGCTGGTCGGGAAGGCTCCAGAAGAAGAGTTGCGACTGCTTTCGCAGGGTAAAACCTTTGCTGGTTGGGGTGTTTACTGGCCCTATCTTTTTAAGTTAAGAAGCTTAGGGGACATTTGCTCCCCAGAAAAATCTCTTTTTGTTTTAGTCGAAGAAGAGTTGATTAAAGAAAGAAGTAAGGCTCATACGAGTTGGTTGATTAAGTCATGGGAGAGATCGGCTGGCAAGAGGAGTTTACCTTTCCCTAATAAAAATCGGTCCTTTGTAAACTTGAAAGACCTCTTGCAGGGGCAAAATTGCGTTTCTATCTCTTTGCTTAGGGATGAGAAAATTACCCTACCTCTGAAATTGCCCTTTCAAACCTCAGAAAGGCTAAAAGAATTGAAAAGCTGGCTGAATAAGGGTTTCAAAGTAGTTTTAGCCGGCAAAGAAAAGTACCGTTTTCGCCTTGAGAGAAAGCTTAAGGAAATTGATCTTTGCCTCTCATCGGAATTTGGAAACAGCGGGGGATTATTTTTTTTACCATTTAATTTAGCTCAAAGCTTTGTTTTTAGGGAAGGTAATGTTATATGTGCTTCGTTAAGTGAGCTTTTTTCTTTTCCTTACCGATCTAAAGAGGTGGTTCAGGAACGCCCTTTTTTCTCTTCTTTCGATATACAACCGGGCGATCTTGTTGTCCACTCTCGCTATGGAATTGGAAAGTATATGGGGATGGAAAAGGTTTACCTTGATGGCGCTTATCACGATTATCTTGTTATAGAGTATGCTGATGGAAAATTAAAGATTAGGCCGGAAAATTTCTCTGATTTAAGCTGTTATTATGGCGGAGAAGAGGGTGATGTCAAGCTTTCATCTCTTTCTTCTCGAGAGTGGCAGAGAAAGAAAGAAAAAGCCCGAAGGGCAGCTCGAAAGCTCGCTATTAATCTACTTAAGCTTTATGCAAGACGAAAAATTTTATCGGGACATAGTTTTTCTCCTGACACACCCTGGCAAGTTGAACTGGAAGAAAGTTTTCCATACGAGGAAACTGAAGATCAAAGGCGGGCTGTTGAGGAGGTTAAGAAAGATATGGAGTCACCAAAAGCAATGGATCGCTTGGTTTTTGGGGATGTTGGATTTGGAAAGACTGAGGTGGCTATTAGGGCTTCTTTTAAAGCAGTTATGGATGGATTTCAAGTGATGGTTTTGGTGCCGACAACAGTCTTGGCTGAGCAACATAAGCGGACATTTCAAGAGAGATTGAGCACCTTCCCTTTGAGAGTAGAGGCAGTGTCACGCTTGTTGAGCAAAAAGGAGCAGCAAAAAATTCTGAAAGATTTTTCGCTTGGAAAGGTCGATATTCTGATTGGGACACACCGGTTGCTTTCTTCTGATGTTAAACCCCGAAGACTGGGGCTCTTAATTATTGACGAGGAACATCGTTTCGGAGTTGAGCAAAAAGAAAAAATCAAAGATAAGTACCCGCGGGTCGATGTCCTTTCTTTAAGTGCAACACCCATTCCGCGCACTCTCCAAATGGCTCTTTCAGGTGTTCGGGAAGTGAGTTTGATTGAAACCCCGCCCGCTTACCGCTTGCCGGTGGCAACTTTTGTTGAGCCTTACGATTTAAATCTGGTTAAGTTGGCAATCCAGCGAGAGCTTAACCGTAATGGACAGGTTTTTTATCTTCATAACAAGATAGATGAGTTGGATGAGATTGCTCAAAATCTCCAAAAAATCTTTCCGGAAGCCCGATTGACAGTGGTTCACGGTGAGCTAAATCAGGATGAACTGGAGTTGGCAATGTGGGGGTTTAGTCAGGGGGAATACGACATTATGGTTTGCACTACCATAATCGAAGCTGGACTTGACTTCTCTCGTGCTAACACTTTGATAGTTGATGATTCTGAGCGTCTCGGACTGGCTCAGATTTACCAGTTGAGGGGGCGGGTTGGGCGTTCTGAACGCCAAGCTTATGCTTATTTTCTTTACAACCCAGCTTCGCTTACTCCCGCTGGTTGGGAAAGGTTAAAAGCGGTAGCAGAGCTTTCTGATTTGGGCTCAGGCTTCAGATTAGCTTTAAAAGATCTTGAGATAAGGGGAGCTGGTAACCTTTTTGGACCTGAGCAGCACGGTCATATTAAAGCAGTTGGCTTTGAACTTTATACCCAAATGATTGAGGAAGCTGTCCGGGAGTTGAAGGGAGAAGCTTTTAAACCACCGGCGGTTGTTTTAGATCTTGGCCTTCCAGCTTACGTTCCTGAGAGCTATTTGCCTGACGAAAGATTGAGGCTAGAAGTGTATCATCGATTAGCAGAAATTAGGGACGAGGCTGAAATTAGTAAGCTTGCCGAAGAGCTTTTCGATCGTTTTGGCACCATACCTCTTGAAGTTCAAAATTTATTTGAAGTGGTGAAAATCAGACTCTGGGCTCAAAGGATGGGAATAAAGGAAGTTAAAGTGAAAAAGGAAGGTATAATTCTAAAGGTTTCTGATGTGGGAAGAATAATAGAGGTAGTGCCGTCCTGTTACACTTATCGGAAAAGTTTTAATAATTTAATTTTAGATTGTCCTTTTTCTTCAAATGAAGAGAAAGTCGCTTATTTAAAGTCTTTTTTAAATGATATAATGCAGGCAGTGATGAAGGTTGGCTAAATATGTTAAAACCACTTTGTTTTTTTTGATTTTAGCTTTTTTGTTTTTCTTTTTGGTTGGCTGTGATAGAGACGAACGGCTGGCCAGGGTTGGAAAGATCGAAATAAAAGCTTCTGAGGTTGATGCAATAGTCAGTCGTTTAAAAGCGGAACATCCGACTTTTTTTGAACGGGAAGGTTTTGAAGATGAAGTCAGGAAGAAAGTGTTTGAAGGTTTGATTACAGGAGCCTTAATTGAGAGTAATCTAGATTATCTTGGCCTCAAGGTTAAGCGTGAAGAAGTTGACGCCGAAGTTCAAAAATACAAAAGGTTTTATGGGAAAAAATTTCCTCAAGTTTTAAAGGAATTTGGTTTCACTGAGAAAAGCTTTCGGTATATAGTTTTTCGAAGTGTTTTATTCAGGAAGGCTTTGAAACTGGTAGAGAGAAATATTAAACCGGTTACCGAAAAAGAAATGAAAGATTACTACCGATCGCATCAAAAGGATTTTGTTATAAAGCCACTTTATCGTGTTTTTTTGGCAGAGATTAGCTCTGAAAAAGATGTGAAGAGAATTGAAGAGAAAGTCAAAAATAAAGTTGACGCATATCGAATTGCTTTAGAGTTTGATCTTCAGCCTTATCAAGGTTTTTTTGATTTTGATACCGGTTGGAAAAGAAAGTCGGATTTGCCAGCTCCATTAATGAAAAGAATTGTCAAACTTAAACCTGGCCAGACCGCCCTTCCTTTCAAAGTTGGCGATAAGTGGTTCCTAGTAAAGTTAATAAGCAAGAAAGAAAAAGGCGTCAGGAGTTTTTCTGAAGTTAAAAACTACATTAATAACCTCCTTTTTCAGCATCATAAGGAGGAAGCATGGAGAGATTTAATAAAAAAATTGAAGATGAGAACGAGGGTCGAGATTTACAGGCAGATGTAAAGCTGAGCGAAGCCTTTCTTCGCTTAGTAAAGACGATGGAAATTTTGCGGAGCCCTGAAGGTTGTCCTTGGGATCGGGAACAGACTCACTCTACTATTGCTGAGAATTTGGTGGAAGAGGCTTATGAAGCATGTCAAGCAATTGCTGACCAAAATGATGATTCTTTAAAGGAAGAGCTTGGTGACGTTTTGCTTCAAGTAGTTTTTCATTCTCAGATGGCAAAGGAAAGAAAGGCTTTTGATTTAACTCAAGTGATTGAGAGTTTATTAAATAAACTTTACCAACGTCACCCTCATGTGTTTGGTTCGGAGAAACTGGAAACAGCGGAAGAAGTATTGGAAAACTGGGAGAGATTAAAGAAAAAGGAAGGCGGCAAAAGGCTTTTCGAATCTTTGCCATCAACCCTCCCAGCCTTGCTTCGAGCAAAGGCGGTGCAAGAAAGGGCTCGGCGGGTGGGTTTTGACTGGCCAGCGGATGAAGGGGTAATTGAGAAAGTGATTGAGGAGTTAAAAGAGTTTTCCCAGGCTAAGGACAAAAAAGAACTTCAAGCTGAAATGGGGGATATTCTTTTTTCTCTGGTCAATTTAGCTCGGAGAAAAAATATTAATCCTGAGGAGGCTTTGCGTCAGGCAACAGAAAAATTTAGAAGACGACTTTCTCAAATGGAAGAAGAAGCAGAAAAAAAAGGATTAAGTTTGCAGTCTCTTTCCTTGGAGGAGTTAGATTGTCTTTGGGAAAAGGCAAAAGAAAGCGAAGGAGGGCAAAATGGAAGTTATAAAAAAAGTAAAAGCCCGGGAAATTCTTGATTCTCGGGGCACTCCGACAGTTGAGGTTGAAGTTATTCTGGGGAACGGAATAGTGGGTAAAGCGGCGGTTCCTGCAGGGGCTTCAACCGGAAGCCGTGAAGCTTTGGAACTGAGAGATGGTGATGAGAACCGATACGGTGGCAAAGGCGTTTTAAAAGCGGTTAGCAATGTCAATGAGGTTATTGCTTCTCAGTTGAAAGGTTTTGATGTTTTTAAACAAAAGGAAATTGACAGATTTCTTGTTGAGCTTGATGGAACAACCAATAAAGAAAGATTGGGGGCTAATGCTATTTTGGGGGTTTCTTTAGCCGTGGCTCGCGCGGCTAGCTTAGCTTCTAAGCAGCCATTATATAAATACTTAAGTAATAAAGGAGACGCGGAAGGCAAGTGGCTTTTGCCCGTTCCTTTGATGAATGTTTTAAATGGAGGAGTTCATGCTCAAAATAGCTTAACCTTCCAAGAGTTTATGATTGCTCCTGTGGGATTTAGTTCTTTTAGGGAAGCTCTTCGAGCTGGTGTCGAAGTTTATTATTCGCTAAAAGAAGTTCTTAAAAAAAGCAATCTTTCTACATCGGTTGGCGATGAAGGAGGCTTTGCTCCTGACTTAAAATCTAGTTCTGAAGCACTGGACTGTTTGGTTGAAGCAATTGAAAAAGCAGGTTATGAGCCGGGGGAAGAAATCTTTCTAGCTCTTGATCTGGCTGCCAGTGAATTTTACGAAGATGGTTTGTACTTTATAAAAGAGGAAGGGCTTGCATTATCTTCTGAAGGAATGGTCAGTTACCTCGAAAAAAAGGTCGAAAGCTATCCCATTATTTCCATTGAGGATGGACTTTCGGAAAGCGATTGGCAGGGATGGAAAGAACTCACTTTACGCTTGGGAAGCAAAGTACAGCTGGTTGGAGATGATATTTTTGTTACAAATCCTGCTATTTTTAAAAGAGGCATTGAAGAAGGAATTGCCAATGCGATATTGATTAAGGTTAACCAGATTGGGACTTTAACCGAAACTCTCGAGACCATTCGTTTAGCGAAAGAAAACAATTATCGGGCGGTAATTTCTCATCGCTCAGGGGAAACAGAAGATACTTTCATTGCTGACTTGGCGGTAGCGGTGGGCGCGGGTCAAATCAAGACAGGAGCGCCAGCTCGCTCTGAAAGGGTGGCAAAATATAATCAGCTCTTGCGTATAGAAGAAGAGTTAGGAGAAAAAGCTTTTTATGTAGGGAAGCTGGTTTATGGGCGGTGAGGTTTAAGTTGAGGGGAAAAAAGGGCCGAAGGTTACTTAAGGTTTTGGTTTTTTTCTTTTTGATCATGTTTTTCACTGCTTTTTTAACTTATCCGGCTTATCGCGATTGGCAAAAGCAACGAAAGTTGAGGGAAAGGCTGGAGCAAGAACTGAAGGCGAAGATTAAGGAGAATGAAGAAATCAAGAGAAAGATAAAGAGACTGCGCTCAGAGAGCTATGTTGAGGAAATTGCCCGCCGGGATTTTGGTCTGGTTAAACCTGGGGAAAAAGCTTATATTTTAATCGAGCCCCAGACGGAAGAAGAAACTACGCAAAGTAAGGAACTAAAAAAAGAAAAAAGTTGGTGGCTGAGGTTTATAGACTGGCTAAAAAGGAAAGTTTATTGACACCTGCTCTTTGAGACTTTAAAATCGAGGTTAAATCCGAAAGAAAGGAGTTGTAAATTTGGCTTTTCAAGTTGGTCAAGTTGTCGAGGGCAAAGTGGTTAAGATAACTAACTTTGGTGCCTTTGTGGAGCTTGATGACGGTTCGCAGGGTTTGATTCACATCTCTCAAATTTCTCGTAACTTTGTTAGGAATGTATCAGACTATCTTCGAGTTGGCGAAGTTGTTCGGGCGAAAGTAAGGGAAATAAAGGATAATGGCAAAGTAGATCTTTCAATTAAAGAGCTGGAAAACGAAAAAAGCCACTCGACACCTCGAGTCAAAAAAGGCTGTAATTCTGATTTTGAGCAGATGCTTCGTTCTTACTTGAGAGCCAGCGAAGAAAACCAGAGCGATTTAAAGCGCCGTCGCGATGGTAAGCGCTGGTAATCAAGGTATTTATTCTGACTATTTGGTACTGACCAGGCAACTTAAAAGACAGCCCCGCGGGAAAATAACAGTGGTTAAACGGTGTGATTTTGGTCGCCCACTGGTGATTTTGTCTCTCTTAAAGCTTGGTCGGAAAAGCTATTTTTCTAATCTTTTTTGGCTTTCCTGCCCTTGGTTGGTGAAAGAAATTTCCCGGTGGGAAGCAGCGGGATGGATAAAGAAGTTTCAGGAAAGATTAAATGAAGACGAGGTTTTTGCGAGAGCTTTCAGTTTTTCGCAGTCGATTTTTTATCAGTTTAAAGCACATTTGATTGAGCTGGAACCTGAATTACCACCATCTATTAAAGATGACTTACTTAGGCGGGGGATTGGAGGGGTTTCAGATTGGAAAAAAGTGAAATGTCTTCACGCTCACTACGCAAATTGGCTGGTTTTCGGAGTTAACCCGATTGGTTTTTATCTTCATCGCCGGATTTTTTCTTCTTGTTTTCAGCGATGCGGTTAATGAAAGTTGCGGCTATTGATGTTGGCACTAATTCGGTTCGGCTGATTCTGGCAAAGATTGAGAATGAAAACTACTATCCATTGATGAAACAGTCAGTTATTACCCGTCTTGGTAAAGGAATAAGCTCGAGCTTTCAGCTTGACAAAAGTTCTGCGAAAGGAACTATTAGCGAAGTGAAGAGGTTTTTGGAGTTGGCCAAAAAAGAGAAGGCAGAATTGGTAATTTTGGCTGCTACTCAGGCTTTAAGGGAAGCTAGCGATAGTGAGTGGTTTTTGAATCAACTTAAGGCGGAAACTGGTTATGATTGTTTCGTTATTTCTGCCAGAGAAGAAGGGAAACTCATGTTTAAAGCGGTTTCTCAGGCTTTTAAACTGCCGACAGGAGCAGTGGTTTTTGATATCGGTGGGGGTAGTACTGAGTTTGTTGAGAGGGTTTGTGACGGTTTTTATCCGGATGTTCGGGTAGTGAGTCTACCTCTTGGTTCAGTTAGATTAAGTGAAAGCTTTCTTTTTTCAGATCCACCAGCTGAGAGAGAAATTGAGAAACTGCGGAAAAGAGTGAGAAAAGAATTGGTAAAGCTTAAAGATTTTTCTCGGGGGATTCTTTATGGAGTAGCTGGTACGGTGACCACGTTGGTGGCAGTGGCTAATGAGCTTGAGCCGTATGATCCTGAGTTTGTTCACGGTTATTACTTAAAAAAAGAGGAAGTCGAGAAAGTGGCTTTTTTCTTGGCTTCGCTTCCATTGAAGAAAAGAAAAGAAGTAAAAGGTTTGGAGCCAAAAAGGGCTGACATTATTGTGGGAGGAGCTTTTTTGACTTTAGAGATAATCGATTTTTTTGAAGCTCAGGGGCTAGTTGTTAGCGAAAGCGATTTGCTCGATGGCTTAGCTTTGAGCTGGAAAAAATATGGACAGCCTTTGATTTAAATCTATTCGAGACTCAAATATAACCATGCTCTTTTAAAAACTTCCAGCTAACATATGGTAGTTTTGGAATATAATAGAAGGCAATGCCGGCGATTTTTTTCCAGAGTCGAGGATTTGGTGTATTCTTTTCTACTGGTTTAAAGATTCCATGCCGGTAAGCATTGTCAAGAGCCAAGTAAGTTTTTCTTAGGCCCATTTTTTGGTAGGCGTACCAGACTGATTCAGCCGGGGGCTGGAGAAAAAGCTCTTTTGGGCATGGGAAATACTTACAAAGCTCCCGGTAGAGAAACTCCACTTCTTTGCAGTAGCCGTAATGGACAACTTTTTCTCTGAGCTCGCGGTATTGTTGATAGCTAAAGGGAAAAAATTTGTCTAATTTAACTATTGCTTCAATTGCTTGAAGGACTTTTTCTAAACGATTTAGGTCCCAGATCGGATCAAAAACTCTTATTTCGATAGTTTTAAGACGGCGGGAAACAATTAAGTCTTGGAAACGAAAAAAATAATCTTTTTCTTTTAGTGAGCCAATAGCAAAAGAATTCGCCAACCGATAGGATAGTCCGAAGTATTTACCATTGCAGGCTGGAGAGTTTGCGGTTGCCAAAATTAATAAGGGAAGAAAATAAGCAAGATTTTTGTAAGTTTTATCAATATCTTCAACCCCACCGATATGCACTTGAAGGGCACAGGTTAAAGTTGGTGCGCTCAAATGAAGTAGCGACCCAAGAGGAATTATTAAGCAATCATCCCGACAAGCCTCAATTAAGTCTTTGCGCCGCGCTTTCAAGTCTTCTATTAACTGGCGAGGGTTTTTTTTGACTTCAGTGGAAATTTCAACTCCACTCATGAGGGAGATTCTTATATCTTTTCCTTGAGTAAAATTAGAAGCTGAGTGAGTAAAATAAAAGCGAGGGTTTTTTTTGAGAAGTTTTGCCAAGTAATAAAGTGATTGTAAACTGGGTTTTTCTCTTTCTAAAAGGAAGACTTCTTCTTCTAAGCCAAAAGTTAGCATAAAAATTATCACCTACTAATGGATTTTTAAACCTTTTTTCTGTTGGTTGAGAAAGAACCGCGCTTGCCTATTTTTTCACTTAAAATTTTGTTCCTCAATACTTTTGATTTCCTCCAATCGCCGAAGATACTTCGGTTCACGACTAGGAGGAGTGGTGAGCCAGGTACGGATAAGATGAACAGCTAAGCCGGGATCAAAGTTCCAGGCTGGAAGACAGATGACGTTGGGGAAGTCTCGCCTGGCAATATGGCGCATATCGTCAGGGTTGCCAACCACAGCTGCCCTAATTCCTTTAAATTTGTTAGCGACCATTGCCATTCCACTTCCTGAACCACCAATTAAGATTGCTCGATTGACTTCTCCCGAACAGATTTTTTCAACTGCTCCTTTAGCGATCAGAGGAAAGTCATCTTGAGGACCGCAGTCTTTATCATAGATGATGCCTTTGTGACCCTGAGCATTCAAAAATTCGGCAATAGCCTGAGAAATCCTCTTTCCTCGGTCAGTGTGGTCTGAAGCAATCACAAAACTTAACTTTTCTTTTTTCATAAATCTTTAATTTTATTTTAGCTCAATCCTTTTGTTAATTCGAGAGATTAAAAAGGAAGAGGCGAAATCGTGATCCCAAAACAACATAAATTGGTCGGGGTGGCCGGACTTGAACCGGCGACCTCAGCGTCCCGAACGCTGCGCGCTAACCAAACTGCGCTACACCCCGTTTGTTATGGAACAAGAGTAATCTTACCTTCTTTTATTATTTTTTCAATGATAACTTTGCTTTTCAACTTTTTACTTAGGTAAAATCGTTTCATGTTTTTGGGAAAAGACGGGTTTTAAAGGTCGGAGATAGCGAGTTGCTTTAAACTTACCTCGATTATGCGCCAATATCCTAATATTTACTTCGCAGGGTCTTTACGCTAATCCGGGGGATTGGCTGTTTTTAGGTCGAAGGTGGTGGGCCGGGCGGGAGTCGAACCCACACGCCCAGAGGGCAGCGGATTTTAAGTCCGCGGTGTCTGCCAGTTCCACCACCGGCCCATTCGATGACCAAATTTTAATTTTACCAAAGGAAGATTAAGAGAAAAAGAGGAGCCTAAAAAGTTTTTTAGTTTACTTTTTTTGTTTTTGCAGACACTTTTCGCACAGCCCTACTAAGGTAAGATCGGTTTTTTCAATCTTTACTTTTAAAGCTTCTTCGGCTTCCTTTTTCAGTGCAGTCAAAGTTCCGGTGTTTAGTTCACTGACTTTTTTGCAGTTTGAGCAGATAAAATGAAGATGGTCAGCTTGTTTAAGTTCAAAGTGCCGATGAGAGCGGTCATAATTGAGATCCTGAAGGTAACCTGCCTTTTTAAAAGCAATGAGGGAGCGATAAACAGTAGAAAGAGAAATACGAGGATTTTTTTTCTTGGCTTTTAGGTAAAGCTCTTCAGCGTCAAGATGGCCGGTTTCTTGAATTATTTCCCAGACAACTTCTCGCTGAGCTGTTAATCGCAACTCAGCAGGAAAATTGCGATTTTTTTTCCTTTTATTCACTGTTTTTTGTCTTCCGTCGAACAAAGATTTCTCCAGCGATTTTTTCATCCAGAGCCAGCTTAGTTTGGTCAATTTTTACCACAAAGGAAGGTTTTTTTTGCAAAAGGGTTATTTCATTACCGGGAATGATACCCAAACTGATTAGTCGGGTTAGGCGGGATTCGTCCCGAGTGCCGATGTAGGCAATTTTTGCTCGCTCACCTTCTCTCAACAAACTGACCGGAATTACCAGCGGCCGAACTTCTTTTATTCCTTTTAAGCAACATTCTCCTGGAGGAATTGGCTTACCGTGGGGGCAAGTCCGGGGGTGTCCTAAAAGAATACAAATGCTGTCAGCTGACTCCTCGCTCAAAAGATGTTCGTAGTGGCAAGCTTGCCCTTCAACCTGAGCTTGTTCGAGATCAATAATGTCAGCAAAAAGCCTTTCAGCCAATCGGTGGCGGCGAACAATGTTTTTGGCTTTGCTTTCTCCTTCAGGCGTTAATTTTACTAAGTTTTTTTTAAGGTTAATCAAGCCTTGCTTTTCCATTTTTTTAAGCAAAGAAGCTTCCTTAATGCAGCCACTGGTGGTGAAAAACTCTTTTGAAGGAGCCTCTTCTTTTAGAAGCCAGAGCTTTTCTAAAGCTTCGTCGATTTTATGCTCTTCCATTTTTTTTCTTCCCTGATAATAGCTTGGCGATAAAATCAGTGAATTCAGCTTTTACTACAGTTTGGTAGCCGCAATTTGGGCAGCAAACAACCTGGCATTTGCTTTTGAGTGGGCAGGAGGAACAAGCTTGGTTTTCGTCGAGATTGAAGGTTATTCCACATACCGGACAAACTAAATCTTTGACTTGTTTTTCTTTTTTCTTTTCTTTCATTTTTACTCCTAAATTTTAATTGAGAGATAATTAAGCAACCAGTTTAAGACGCCCCCAATTAGAAAGGCGAAGGGGAAAATAAAACTGACGATAGCCAGAGCTACTTTCCATCCACGCTCTTTGATGATAACTAAAAAGTTGGCGATACAGGGAACAAAGAGGGTAATAGTTACCACACTGACCAAAATTTGCTGTGGATTTAACAGTCCAGCTTTAGCTAGTTTATAAAGTCCAGCTGCTCCATAATCTCGACGGAGGAATCCAAGGATAAAAGCAGTGGTTGTTTCCACAGGTAAACCAAGGAAAGAATTAACCACCGGGCGAGCTATGTTTTCGATTATTTTTAAAAAGCCACTAAAATCAAGGAAGAATAAGAAAGCTGTACCTAACAAAAATAGTGGCACAGCTTCTTTAATATACCACTCAACCCGATAGCTAGTTTTGAGAATAATATTAGAAATTTTAGGGATTCTTAAAGGCGGGATTTCAATTAGGAAGTCAGATGTTCCTCCTGGGATTAAGCGGGAAGCGAGAAAGCCCACTAAAAGAAGTTGAGAGACAATTACCAGTACGAAAATTAAAAGAGCTTTGAAAGAGAGTCCGCCTAAAAGGCCAGTTATTACTCCTAACTGGGCTGAACAAGGGATACCCAGAGATAAAAGCAAGGTGGCGATAATTCTTTCTTTTGGCGTATCCAGAATTCTGGTAGTCAAAGTGGCCATAGTGTCGCAACCTAATCCTAAAATCATTGGTAGAACAGCCTTTCCATTTAGCCCTATAACTTTAAAAGTTCGGTTAAGCAAGGTTGCTAATCGTGGCAGGTATCCTGAGTCCTCCAGTAAAGAAAAGGCCAGAAAGAAAAAAAGAACTATCGGGAAAACAATAGCTAGGGCATAGGTAAGACCAACAGTTAATAGCCCGTAATCGCCCACCAAAAAGTCTTTTAGCAGTTTCCAGGGTAAAAACTGGGCTAATCTTGTCCAGAATGGATTAACCAACTTATTGAAGATTGTATCTTCAGTAAAGTCAACGACGATCTGAGCACCAAACACTCCCACAAAAAGGTAAACAAAATAAAGAACAAAAGCCAAGAGGAAAAAGCCAAAAATTGGATGAAGGGCAAGCTGGTCAAAAAAAAGCCTTTCCTTTTCCTCAGTTCGCTTTACTTCCCTAAACAAAACTTTTTCGATTAGGTTTTCAATGAATCTAGCGCGGTGTGATTCAATGACAAAAGCTAAGGGTTCGCTGTAATGAGAAGCAAGTTTTTCTCTGATTTTTAGAACTTTTTGTAGGGTCTTTTTGTCTATCTTGCTGGCTAACTTGGAAAGATAAAAGCGGTCGTTTATTAAAACTGCCAGAGCTTCATATCGGGTAGACGGTTTAGGTAAAAGAGTAATAAGTTCATTAATTGCTTCTTCGATTTTTTGCTCAAAGCGGGGATAAAAATCTGACTGTCGGGCCGAGCCTAGCTTTTTTTTAAGCTCCTCAACCCCCTTTTTTTCAGTCGCTACGGTGGTATTAACTTCAGTTTTCAAAGCTTTGGAGAGTTTGAAAAGGTCAATAGAAAGGCCAAGTTTTTCGGCTTCGTCAGCCATATTTAGGTTAAAAACAAAAGGTACTCCTATTTCGGCTAACTGGGTAGCTAGAAGCAATCCCCGGCGGAGATTTTTAGCGTCGACGATTAAAATGACAGTTGATGTGTCCTTGTTTTTTAAGATGATGTCTCGCGCAACTTCTTCCTCAAGTGAGTGGGGGAAAAGGTTGTTTATTCCCGGGGTATCTACTACTTCAATAAAAGGAGGAAAATTGGAAAGTCCGGAAAACACTTCAACTGTTGTTCCTGGGTAGTTGGAGACGTCAACATATTGGCCAGTGAGGATAGTAAATATTGCACTTTTGCCAACATTGGGCGGTCCAACCAAAAGGATTGAATTATCTTTTCTTTTCGGCTGAGGATGCCGATGACTGATTTTTTCTTTCTTATTTTGATGCATTGTTTTATCTTTTTTGCAAATGATTTTCATTTTCAATTTTATCTCTAACTGCTTTTAACGTCAAGATGAGATCATTTACCTTTCGTTTAAAAAGTTTACCTTGCGGCCGAGCGGAAAAATTTAATTTTGAAAGGCAAATTTCATTTTTTAAGAATTGTAAGCCGACTTTCAAGAGACATTTTCTGCTTGTGAAAACTAATCTCTCAATCAAAGGAGAGAATTTAGAGCGTTACAATTTCTCCTTTTATTTGTTTGCCCTCAACGTATAAAAGACCAAAGGAGTTTTGAGTGGCATAAACATTATCGGTTGGCGAGCCAGGATTAAACAAAAGGAGACCGGAAACGACCTTATTTAAAGGTTCGTGGGTGTGCCCGAAAACCAAGCAATCCAAATCTTCTTTAGAAAAAACTTTGAGCACTCGATCGGTGATTTCCCATGGGGGGCCTGAACCGTGTGTTAAGCCAATTTTTAGTTCACCAACCTCAAAGGTCAATTTTTCTGGAAGAGACCGTCGTAACAGCAAATCATCCATATTGCCATAAACTGCTTTTACTGGAGCAAACTTTTCTAGGAAGTTGATGACTTCGAAAGAGCCAATATCGCCAGCGTGAAGGATTAAATTTACATCTTTAAAGAACTCTTCAGCTTTTTGAAGAAATTTTTTCTGGTTGGGAAGGGAAAAGTCGATTTTAGAGAGATGAGTATCGGAAACAACTCCTATTTTCAACTCTTGACCTTTAACTCTTTTTTGGCTTTGAGTTTATTTTTTTTCTTTTTTTCTTCTTTGTTTAAAAGGGCTATCTTGAAGACTTCATCTACTCGATCAACGAGGTGAAATTTTAGCTCATTTTTCACATGTTTGGCTACTAAGGTGAGGTCTTTCTCGTTGTCGCGTGGCAAGATAAATTCTTTAATTCCGGCTCGATGGGCAGCTAAAACTTTCTCTTTTATGCCACCGACGGGTAAAACGTGGCCTCGGAGGGTTATTTCTCCGGTCATAGCCACATCTTTTCGAACTTTAATTTTAGCCAGAGCTGAGTAAAGGGCTGTTGCCATTGTGATTCCTGCCGAAGGTCCGTCTTTTGGAATTGCTCCTTCAGGCACATGAATATGAATATCGTATTTTTCGGCAAACCTTTCATCTATTCCTAGAGTTTTTGCTTTAGAACGAATATAGGAAACTGCTGCTTGGGCTGACTCCCGCATTACTTCACCAAGGTGGCCCGTTAAAATCAAGTTCCCTTTGCCTTTCATCAAGGTGGCTTCAACAAACATGATGTCTCCGCCAACTTCTGTCCAGGCTACGCCGGTCACGACTCCAACTTCATCTTTTTGTTCAGCCATTCCGTAGCGAAACCGAGGCGGTCCCAGGAAGTCGTGGATTTTTTTCGGTGTTACCCTAACACTTTTAGTTTCACCTTCAACAATCTTCTTTGCTACTTGGCGGCAGATTGCACCAATTTCTCGTTCTAAGTTTCGCACTCCTGCTTCTCGAGTATACTCTCGAATAATTTTAAAAAGTGCTTCTTTGGTTATTACCAGGTTTTTAGAAGTTAAACCGTGAGCTTTAAGCTGTTTGGGTACGAGGTAGCGACGGGCAATTTCAAATTTTTCATCTTCGGTGTAACCAGGATAATGAATTACTTCCATTCGGTCCCGTAAAGCGGGTGGAACAGTATCAAGAATGTTGGCGGTACAAATAAATAACACTTCAGAGAGATCAAAAGGAACTTCCAAGTAGTGATCAGAAAACGAAAAGTTCTGTTCCGGGTCTAAAACTTCGAGCAAAGCGGATGAAGGATCACCTCGAAAATCAATGCCAATTTTGTCAATTTCGTCAAGCATGAAGACAGGGTTTTTGCTTTTTGCCTGAGCGATAGCCTGAATTATTCTTCCCGGTAGGGCACCAACGTAAGTGCGGCGATGTCCACGAATTTCTGCTTCATCTCTTATTCCACCAAGAGAAATTCTGATAAATTTTCGTCCTAGAGAGCGAGCAATTGATTTTCCAATGGAGGTTTTACCGGTGCCGGGGGGGCCGACAAAACAGAGAATCGAACCCTTAGCTTTGCCTTTGGTTAGTTTGTGAACGGCTAGATACTCTAATACTCTCTCTTTTACTTTTTCCAGTCCGTAGTGGTCTTGATCGAGGATTTTTGCAGCTTTTTTGAGATCTAGTTTCTCTTTAGTCCTTTTACTCCAAGGGAGATTTATCAGCCAGTCAAGGTAAGTTCGAACAACTGAGACTTCTGCCGAGTTTGGAGGCATTTTAGCGAAGCGATCTAGCTCTTTTAAAGCTTTAGCTTCTACTTCTTCAGGCATTTTAGCTTTTTTTATTTTTTCCCGGATTTCTTCAATTTCAGCTTCTTGATCATCTACCATACCAAGCTCTTTCTGGATTGCTTTGAGTTGCTCGCGCAAGTAGTATTCTCTCTGGGCTTTATCCATTTGTTCTCTGACCCGAGACTGAATTTTACTGCCAATTTCCAGGACTTCAATTTCCCTTCCCAGATAAAAGCTGACTTTTTCTAATCTCTCAGTGGTGTTGACTGCTTGTAGGATTTCCTGGCGTTCAGAGGTTTTCAAGCTCAAGTGAAAAGCCAGAAAGTCAGCTAGCCGACCAGGGTCGTCGATGTTAGTGGCCGCCAGAAAAACTTCTCTGGGGACAGGCTTGCCTAACTGGGTTGTTTTTTCAAACTGGTGTATTACATTGCGCATCAGGGCTTCCGTCTTTTGATTTTTAACTTTTATGTCTTCAATTAAGTCAATCCGAACCGAAACAAACGGTTCGGTTTGTAACACATCAAGCAGGCGAAAACGCTTAACACCTTCTACTAAAGCTTTTGCTGTGCCTTCCGGCAACTTCAGTTCTTGCATGATTAGGGCAACACAACCGAACTCGTAAAGATCTTCCGGCCCTGGATCTTCAATTTCCCCTTCTTTTTGAGCTACCAATGCCACATAGTGACTTAGCTTCATTGCTTCTTCTAAAGCTCTTAGGGATTTGGGGCGTCCAATAAAGAGAGGAACAACCAGATGAGGAAAAACAACCATGTCCCTTAAGGGTATCAAGGGTAAAACATCAGGTATTTCTGCTTTTTCTCGATTACCCAATACTCTCACCTACGCTTTCCTTAGCTTTAAAAAAAATGGTAAGATTTTCATTATGCCAGGCACGAAAACCAGGTTGCTAAATGTTCTTTTATTTATTTTAATCTTTTTTGCTTTTACGGTTAACCGGTTATTAGCTGTGCCTCCTTCCAACCAAGAGCCATCCGTTAGCTTTTTTTTTGAAAAGCCCTATTATAGGATAACGGAAAATTTCCAAGCTGTCATCCAGATAAATAATCCTTCGAATAAGAACCCATCTGCTTTAACAGTTCTGGAGATAAAGGATAAAAATGGCAAGAAGGTTTATCAGAAGAAAATCTGGGAAAATAAACTAAGAAACGGTTTAACCCAGTATGAAATAACTGAGACAGTCAAAAATTTAAAGATAAAGGACGGAGTTTATCCAATTCGCGTAAATTTTTTTCTGCGGGGCAAAAAAACGGCGGAAATCGAAACAAAGCTGATAATTGTCAGCAAAACTGGATATCCCCTTCACTTGGCAATAACTTCGGGATTTGAAGAGGGTGTTCGTCATGATGCCGACGGTGTTTATAAAGATGAGTTAATTCAGCGGGATTTAGATACTAACCCAAAGGCTCCAGGTTTTATTTATGCTTTCGCTGACTTTCTTCTTAAACGCCCGAGTTTGAAGTTAAATCTCTTTCTTTCACCGGTTTTAATTGAGCAAATGAAAGATGTGGCAGATGGGTATAAAGTTCAGGAAGGAGCTGAAGTATTAAATATTTTGTCTTCTTCTAAAGAGGCGTTAAATGCCCAAAAAACGTATCAACTTTATCAAAAATTGAGCACCCAGCAGCAGCTTGAATTTTTAGCAATGCCCTACGCCCTTCCAGATCTCTGTGTTTTGGGCGAACTAAACTGGACAAATGATTTAGAAAGGCAAATAGAGGCTGGCAAAGAAACAATTCAAAAAGAACTAGGGCTTTCATATCCGCCAGCTGGCTTGAGACCGGCCAAACTGTCTGTTTCACCAAAAATAATTCCTAATTTGAGCCAAACGTCAAACTACGTTTTAGTTGATAATGCTCATCTGAGTTCGAACTCCACTACCACTCCTATTTACATTCCCCCTCTTTCTTTTGGCAAGGTTACTCTCGTTCCAGTTTATTCCAACATAACTCAAGCTCTGAAAAAAAATAAAGAACCTCATCTTATTGTTCAGGATATGATTGCTGATCTAGCTGAAATTTATCTTTTAGGCAATCAAGCCGAAAAATTGGTTACCATTGAAATCCCGCCACAAAGGTTAGCGATTTTTGAGTCGTTGTTGTATTCTGTTCAGAAAATTCCCTGGATTAGGCTGGAAAAACTTTCGGATTTAACCTATCTTTCGGAAAGTAATAGCGAATATGGAATAAGCAACCTTCCCGATAAGGAACGGCTTGAACTTTTTAAAAAAATAGAGAGACAGCGTGAAAAAACTGCTGTTTATCTTGAAACAACTTTTCAAGAAAACAAGAAAAGGCAAGAGATAGAAAAGCTTTTTCTGGTGCTCGAGGGTCTACTCAGCAATCAGGAAAGCAACGACGAACAAATAAAATCCTTTATAAAAAAGATTGACGCTTATTATGAAAAGCTTTGGGGGAAAGTGAGTATTTCTGAGCAAAAGGTTACACTTTCAAGCCAATCAGGGAAGATCCCCCTCAACATAAGCAATGACTCTGGTGTTCCTCTTAAAGCGATTTTGAGGGTTCATTCAGTTCATCCCGAGCTAATAATTAAGAAAAACAGGCGCTCAGTAATCCTAAATCCTCAGGAAAGCACTTTTTTAATTCCTGTAACTACTAAAAGACCGGGTGAATATCGGTTAAAAGTGGAGCTTTTCTCTCCTAAGAGCAAAATTCCATTGGTTAAAGCAAGAATTACTGTTGAATCAAACTATTTTACTTTTCTTTCGACCTTTATCTTTTTTACTTTGATTGTTATTATTATCTTGGCCTTAATTAGGCGTTATCGTCAGAAAGGTCAAGATGAATAGTGCACGAAAAACTTTTTTAAAATGGTTGATGTTTCTAGCAATACTTTTCACTTTGGCTAATGATGTGGGAAGAATTGGGATAACTTATTATAACTCTTCGAGTTTGGCTGATCAGATTGCACAGGAAGCAATAGATGCTTATTTCAAATATCGTTCTCTGGCAGCAGCGCGGACTATAGCCAAAAGGAAAGCTCAGGAAAAAGGAGTCATCTTTAATGACCTCACTTTTCAGGAAAATCCTCCCAAGATGTTTGTTAACATCAGCGTGGCAGTTCAAGGTACCTGGTTTATTCACCGTTTTGAGATCACTAAACCTTACACACTGGTTTCCATTCAGGGAGAAGCTACCCCATCTTATTAGCCTACCGAATTTATGCTTTTTTATCTCATTTTGTTTAAACTTATGTTTGATTTAATGAGCAAAAAGGGCTTCTTATTTTTGAAGGTATTCTGTTGACTGCTTCTGGCAAATTTGTTTAAATACCCAATGAGGTATTACTATGAAAAAGGACAATGTGAAGCCTTTGATAAACCGATTAAAAAGGATTGAAGGACAGTTGAGAGGGGTCCAGAAAATGATCAAGGAAAATCGCAGTTGCCAGGAAACTTTAACTCAATTAGCAGCTGCTCGTCATGCTTTAGATGAGGTTGGTATCCGCTTGATCACTGAAAGCATGGAAGAATGCTTGAGAGAATCACCAGCTAATTGCGAAGAAGCAGTTGAAAAAGCTTTGCAGATTTTTACGCGATTGTATGGCTATTTGCGGTAAATACAGCTAGTTGAGGTAAAAAGTCTCGGTTTTTATACTGGGGGAAGCTGAATGGCGAGAAACATTTTTATCCTTGACACCAATACCTTACTTTACGATCCTAACATATTTTCAACTTTGCCAACTGGAGAAATTATTATACCTCAAACGGTATTGATGGAAATTGATAAGCTCAAAACTACCCATCTTGACCGGGAACTTCGTTTTAGGGCTCGGGAGGTTACTCGAGTCCTTTTTGAACTGGCAGAAAGGGGAGAGTTGATTAAGGGGGTAACTTTAGAGAATGGTAGTGTGGTTAAGGTGAAATCGGTTGATCCTAATCAACCTTACCCTTCGATTTTAAATCTGAAAACCTCTGATGATCAAATACTTGCCTTGACCGATCAGATTGCTAAGAAAAATCCAAAAGCCCAAACTGTTCTTATTTCTAACGACTTGAGCATGCTTTTAAAGGCTCAAATTTTGGGTATAAAAATAAAGCGATTTGAAGAAAAAAGGAGTTTTTTTGAAAGTCTTGGCAAGTTTTTTCGAGTCAATCAAAGAGCAATAATAAGCTGGGCTGGGACAGTTTCCATATTGTTGATAGGGTTGGTAGCTATATTACAGTTGGGATTGGGAAGGCAGTCGACAACGGCGCCAGAGCTTCCTCCTGGTTTAGCTAGCGAGTTTGAAGCTTATCAAAATATTGAGCAAACCTATATAAAAGCTTTGAGAGAAAACCCTAATAACAAGGAAGCCTTGATTGGGCTAGCTGATTTTTATTACCAGTCAAAGCATTATAAAAAAGCAGCGGATACTTACCAAAAATATATTAAACTAGAACCAAGGAATACAAGTGTGAGGTTAAAAATAGCTGACTGTTATTTTCGGCTCGGCCTCGATCGGTTAGGCTTGAGTGAGTTAAATGAAATTTTAAAATATGAACCGAATAATCTATCTGTTTTGGTTAGCCTCGGCAACTATTATTTTGATCATCGCGATTATCTGAAGGCAATAGATTATTACCAGAAGGCGCTAGATTATAATCCTAAAAATAGCGATGTTCGAACTGATTTGGCTATTTCTTATTACAACCTTGGGAAGGTCGACAAAGCGCTTGAGGAATTAAATAAGGTTATTGCTAATGATCCTCGCCACGCTTTAGCTCACTATAACAAGGGGATTATCTTGTGGCAAGGAAAAAATGATTTAGAAGGAAGCCAGAAAGCTTTTGAAGAATATCTTAGAATATCTCCCAACGGTCAATTTTCTGATGAGGCTAAAGCTAGTATAAAAGCGATAAAAAAGGTTTTAAAGGAGAGACAATGATCTACGACTTTGCCATTGTAGGAGGAGGGCCAGCTGGCCTAACCGCAGGAATTTATGCCTCCCGCGCCAGGCTAAAAGTTGTTCTCTTGGAAAAAGGAGTACCTGGCGGTCAAATTGCTACCACAGAGCGGATAGAGAACTTTCCTGGGTTTCCGGATGGGATAAGCGGGCTGGATTTTGCTAGTTTACTCGAAAAGCAAGCACGAAACTTTGGTTTAGAAATTAGAAATTTAACTGAGGTTAAGGCTTTAAAGCGCGTTAAATTCGGCTACGAAATAGAGACTTCAGATGGCGTAATTCATTCAAAGATTGTTTTAATTGCGACTGGCGCTTCCCCAACAAAGCTAGGAATTAAAGGCGAAAAGGAGTTCACTGGTCGCGGCGTCTCCTACTGCGCTACTTGTGACGGAGCCTTTTTTAAGGAAAAGAAGGTAATGGTTGTTGGTGGTGGCGATTCAGCGATTGAAGAAGCTCTTTACCTCTCTAGAATAGCGGCGGAAGTGACGGTTGTTCATCGCCGTGATCAGTTGAGAGCGACAAAGATTCTTCAAGAACGGGCTTTTGAAAATCCAAAAATTAATTTCATCTGGAATTCTCACTTAATAGAAATTAAAGGCGAAGAAAAGGTCAAATCAGTTGTGATTAAAAACAAAATAAGTGGCAAAGAGCGAGAAATGGAAATTGACGGTGTTTTTATTTACATTGGCTTACAACCAAACTCAGAATGGCTCCCTGAAGATATCAGGCGAGACGAAAGAGGTTTTATTGTTACTGATGAGAATTTGATGACTAACTGGAGAGGGGTTTTTGCCGCCGGTGATGTGCGAGCTAATCAATTAAAGCAAGTAATTACTGCAGCCGCTGAAGGAGCTTTGGCGGCTTCTCTGGCAGAAAAATTTGTTGTCGGGTAAGATTATTTAAGGTTATTTTTGCGTGAAAGGAGGTTTGATGGGAAAAGTCAAAGAGCTTACAGCTGAAAACATAGATGAAGTGATAAAAAATACTGATAAGCCGCTCCTGATTGATTTTTGGGCAGGTTGGTGTGGGCCGTGTCGGGTTATGGCTCCAATTTTAGAAGAGGTTGCAGAAAAATATGGTGATCGAATGGAGTTTGCCAAAGTAAATGTTGATGACTATCCCGAGTTAGGTGCTAAGTTTCAGATTACCAGCATACCCACTTTTCTCTTGTTTGATAAAGGGAAAGTAGTTGATATCATTATAGGGGCTAAGACTAAAGAAGAGTTTATAAAGCGATTGGGATTTTGATGGCAAAAACACTGGTTGTTATTGACGGCATGGGGGGAAGCATTGGGCAACAAATAGTTCTAAAGTTGCGGGAGAACTTTCCCAGAAGCAACATTCTGGCATTGGGGACAAATGCAGTTGCGGCTCAAAATATGATGAAAGCTGGCGCTAATCACGTAGCCAGCGGGGAGAATGCTTTCCGGATAAATTTGCCAGCTGCCGATATTATAGTCGCCCCTTTAGCTGTCACAATTCCCAACTCAATGATGGGAGAAATCACACCTGCCATGGCCGAAGCGGTGGCGGTTTCCGCGGCTAAGAAGTTTTTTCTTCCTCTAACTAATCCGAAAGTGGAAATTGCGGGCCTTGTATATCAACCAATTCCTCATTTGATGGAAGAAATAATTGAAAAAATTAAAAGTTTGGGGGTGGAATAAGTGTGTGAGGTAAGAGTTTTTTTGGATAAAAGAGGCGAAAAAGAAGAGTTTATGGATAATGTAATAACTATAAAGCCTGAAGGTAACAAGTTATTGCTTGTAGACCTTTTTGGAACCCAAAAGCAAGTTGAAGCGGAACTTATAGAATTAAAACTTCTTGAACACGAGGTAGTAATTAGACAGAAGGATTAGCAGAGTTAGTTGGTTTTAACTTGACAGAAAGCCTAGTATTGTTTAGACTGGAGAAGCTTAAAAAAGTTGAAGAGTTGCTGAAGCAGAGGCTTGAAAGCCACGGGAAAGCCGTGGCTTATTTATTTTTAAATTCAAAGGAGGTTTTTATGTGCCGGGAAGGAATAAATTTAACCCAGTTTAAGCTTGCTATTAATCATCTGATGGAGGAGGTAGAGCTTTCCCGAAAAGGCGCTGCCCAGTGGCAAGTTGTTCTGCACTCACCATCACTCAACGAGTTGAGGGGCTTGCTGGATGAGGTTGACAGGCTATTGGGAGAGTCAGTCAATAAGCTTCAAGCTGCTCTAAAAAAAGCAAGCGAACTTGCGGCTTCCGAGATAGATGGAGTTGAAATAACCACCTTATAATTTGTTCCCGAAGGAAAAAACTGACAAGGAGGTGCTTAATGCACATTCCTGACGGTGTTTTAGAACCTAAAACAATTGCTGTTTTAGGGTCTGTTTCGGCTGGCACTCTGGCTCTGGCTGCTAAGAAGGTGCGGGAAGAGTTAGAGGAAGAAAAAGTTCCCCTCCTAGGCGTGACAGCTGCTTTTATTTTTGCTGCTCAGATGCTTAATTTTCCAGTTGTTGCTGGTACTTCTGGTCACTTGATTGGCGGTGTTTTAGCTTCTTTGCTTTTAGGTCCTTGGGCTGGTTTTTTGGTCATTTCAGCAGTTTTAATTCTTCAAGCTTTCCTTTTTCAAGATGGAGGGGTTTTAGCCCTTTCTGCCAACATATTCAATATGGGGTTAATTGGTTCGCTTGGAGCTTATTACGTTTACCAATTGCTAAAACAACTTTTCAAGAAATTTCCCGTGGCTATTTTTTTGACTTCTTGGCTGACAGTAGTGGTTTCTTCACTTGCGTGCGCAGCTGAACTTTATCTTTCCGGTTTAGCCGGCTTAACTCCTCTTTTGGTTTCCATGGGTTCAATTCATGCCTTGATTGGGATTGGCGAAGGCTTAATAACCAGTGCTATAATTGGCTTTCTCAAATCTACCAGGCCTGACTTGTTGTCAAGGGGTGTGTTGGTCAATGGGAAATAAATTAGGCTATTGGAAGATTGTGCTTGTGGTTTTGCTTATATCTTTGTTTTTGGCTCTTGTCGCTTCTCCTTTTGCTTCCCCTTGGCCTGACGGGCTAGAAAAAGTTGCTGAAAAGCTAGGCCTTGAAAAGCTGAGGGATGGAGGATCTTTAATAAACTCTCCTTTACCTGATTATACCTTACCCGGCTTAAAAAATGAAAAGTTATCAACTGCTTTAGCAGGTTTCATTGGTACTATTGTTACTTTTGTTTTTGTGCTTATTATCGGAATGATTCTCAAAGCGGGAAAGAAATGAAGCACGATTTTTTGGACAAATATAGTGGGCTTGAAAGCCCTATTCATTCTTTAAACCCTCAAGTTAAAGTAGTTTTTGTTCTTGCGCTTTTAATTTTTGTCAGTTTTAATCCAATTGATGTAGCTTTTTTTTATTTCTCTTTGGGTTTTTTGTTTCTAATCTTGTTTTTTTTCTCGAGGCTCTCTTTTTTGTTTATTTTTTCTCGCTCTCTGATAATCTTGCCGATTATTTTTGTTGTTTCGCTTTCTATTTTTTTCACTAAAAGCATCGGGAGTCTTAATCCGGGTTCCCCTGGCATTTATGCTAACCAATCTCCTTCTTATGTGTTTTTAAGTGTTCTTTTAAAGTCCTGGATTTCAATTCTATATCTCTTGCTTTTGGTTTCGACCACTCACTTTTCTGGAATTCTAAAAAGCTTAGAAAAAATGGGCTTTCCTTCTGTGCTTTTGGGGGTTTTGTCCTTCCTT
>CALKMS010000027.1 GCA_938091145.1 uncultured bacterium | reverse complement strand
GGTCCTTATCTGGAAAGCATCGAGCATAATAAAACCGGATTTTTAGCTAAAACTCCTAAAGACTGGCTTAAATACTTAAAACGCTTAATAGAAGACGAAGATTATCGTAAAGAAATAGCTGAAGCCGCTTATCAGGTAGCTTCAAAAAGAACAATTGAAAAAAACTACCACCTGTGGGAAGAAGTCTATTGGAAAAATTTGAAAGAAGTCAAAAGAATCAACTAATTAAAAATATGCTTACTTAAAGGCGAAGCTTTTCCCGATACCATTGAATTGTCTCTCTCAATCCATCAGAAAACTTCCACCTTGTTTTGAAACCAAGTTTTCTAATCTTCTCAGTAGTAACAGAGTAACGAAAATCATGTCCGGGACGGTCAGGGACAAAAGAAATTAAATCTTCGCTCTTCCCAAGAATTTTAAGGATTTCTCTAGCTACCTCAAGGTTAGTCTTTTCATTACCGGCTCCAATGTTGTAAATCTCACCTTCCATGCCCTTCCTCAATACCAAATCTATTGCCCGACAGTTGTCCTCAACAAAAATCCAATCACGAACATTACTTCCATCAGCATAAATTGGTAACGGCTTGTCTTCTAAAGCAGAGCAAATAATGGTAGGAATAAATTTCTCGCGATGCTGAAAAGGGCCGTAGTTGTTTGTACTTCGAGTAATCAAAACTGGAAACTTATAGGTTTTGAAATAAGCAAGAGCCAGTAAGTCTGCTGCCGCTTTTGAAGCCGAATAAGGACTGCTAGGACTAAGTGGTGAAGTTTCAGAAAATGAACCTTCCTTTATGCTTCCGTAAACCTCATCAGTTGAGATTTGAACGAAGCGAGAAACTTTTTTCTCTTTAGCCACCCGCAAAAGAATGCTTGTTCCCCAAATATTGGTCCTAACAAACTCATCAGGATCGACGATAGAACGATCAACATGAGATTCAGCCGCAAAGTTTAAAACAGCATCCACATTTTCAAGAACTTGGGAAACTGCCATTTCGTCAGCAATGTCGCCTTTAACAAAATGATAACGAGGATCACTTTCCACTTCTTTTAAGTTATCTAAATTAGCAGCGTAAGTTAGCTTATCAAAGTTGATAACTTCGTCTTCAGGATAGTTTCTCAAAATATAAAGAATGAAATGACTACCGATAAAGCCGGCTCCTCCCGTTACTAGTAAACGCAAGAGTTAACCATCCTTTCTCGACCAGTCATAAGGAATTTCCGGGGTGTTGGGGGGTAAACGAAACTCGTCAGGTTCTTTATAGTTATAAGGCTCAGTTGGAACATTGAGAACCAGAGCTTCTTCAAGAGAAATGCCTTTCAAACCGTGAAACACTAAAGGGGGAATATGAACCAGAGTGGGATTGTGTTCGCCGATAAAAAACTCGTTTATTTCCCCTTTAGTTGGTGAATCTTCGCGATTATCATAAAGAACCAGCTTAATCATGCCTTTCAAGCAGGTAATGTTATCATGTTGGAGCTTATGATAATGCCAGCCTTTTACCACCCCAGGCAAAACTGTAGTCATATAAACCTGCCCGAACTTCTCAAAAAATTCGTCATCAGACCGAAATATTTCCATCAATCTTCCTCTCTCATCAGGTATAACTCGCAGTTTTTTTATTGCAACCCCCTCTATCACCTTGCCTCCTCTCATGCTCCTCTCAAAATATTAATTCGCTAAGGTATTTCAATATTGCTCTGATCGCCCACTAAAAGGCGAAACGCTTTGGGGCGTCGAGGGCTTTTGCTTATGGTCACCGCCTTGCCAATCAAGCTATCTTCAAGCCGCACTACTCCTTTTAATTTTACTTTTTCAAGAATGACCGAGTGCTCAACCTCGCTTTTAATAATTTCTGTTTGATAATAAATCGAAGTAAAAGGACCAATGTAGCTATCCACAATGCGACTGTCTTCACCAATTATAGCTGGCCCTCTTATGATGCTTCTGATAACTTCCGCTCCCTTTTCAATTACAACCTCACCCACTATTTTCGACTCGCCATCAACTTTACCTTTGACTTTCCCCTTTATTTCTGAAAGCATAATTCGATTGGCTTCCAAGATATCATCCAGCTTCCCTGTGTCTTTCCACCAACCTTCGATAATATGAGGCTTTACATGATAACCTTTGTCTATTAAATACTGAATGGCATCAGTTATTTCAAGCTCACCCCGAAAAGAAGGCTTTATATTCTCGACTGCCTCAAAAATGTTTTTATCAAAAAGATAAACACCAACTAATGCCAAATCGCTTGGGGGAACTTGAGGTTTTTCAACCAGCCGAACAATTTTTCCATCAGATAGTTCCGCTACCCCAAAGCGCTGAGGCTCAGGTACCCGCGCCAACAAAATTAGACTATTTGGTTTTTCCTTCTTAAACTCATTAACAAAGCTTTTAATTCCATCCTTTACTAAATTATCTCCCAAAAACATAACAAAATCTTCGTTTTTCAAAAAATCGCGCGATATTTTTACAGCATGCGCTAAGCCCAAAGGCGCTTCTTGCTCAATATAAGTCACCTTCAATCCAAACTTGCTCCCATCTCCAACTGCTTCCATCACCTCTCTTTTGGTTTCGCCCACCACAATCCCAACCTCATTTATGCCTGCTTCTTTAATATGTTCAAGCACATAAAAAAGCACTGGCTTATTAGCAATGGGAATGAGCTGTTTGGCAGAAGTATGGGTGATCGGTCTTAGTCTTGTTCCTTTTCCTCCTGATAAAACCAGCCCTTTCATCTCGAAACTAATTTTACTTGTTTGAAAATTATTTTCCAAATCAAGCCTTCAGGTTTTCCGCGGCTGTCGATAAAAAATAAAAAATGAGAGAAAGTAAAAGTTCCTTTGGTATCATTAAAGGGAGGAGGCAAGATGAAAAAGTATGATTTTTTCGTTATTGGAGGAGGGACAGCTGGAATGGCAGCAGCGGCTTTTGCTGCAAAAAAGGGGTTAAAAGTTGCCATAGCTGACCACAGCAGTTTAGGTGGGACCTGACTTAATCGGGGATGCATCCCTAAAAAGGCCTTGGTAAGGTCAGGAAAGGTTGCTGAAACAGTAAGAAACGCTTCAGATTTTGGAGTTGAGCTTAAAGAACTCCGCTTTAACTGGGAGAAAGCAAGAAAGAGAAAGGAAGAAATAGTAAGTTTTCTTCGCCAGAAAAGAAATGAAGCAATCGCTCGTTGGGGAGTTGAGCTTTTCAAAGAGCAAGCAATTTTTGTGTCTCCCAAAGAAGTAGAAGTAGGAAAAGAAAAAATCACAGCTGAAAAAATAATTATCGCTGCTGGTTCAAAGGTCGCTAAACCCCCTGTTCCCGGAATAGAACATTGCATTACCAGCGATGAAGCCTTTGACCTCCCTCAACTTCCAAAAGAAATTGCCATCTTGGGCGGCGGAGCGGTAGCGATAGAGTTTGCCTACATTTTTTCCCAGGCAGGGGTAAAAGTCACTCTAATTGAAATGCGAGAAAGGCTAGCTGCAAATGAAGATGCGGAAATATCTAAAGCTTTAGAGAAATCAATGAGAAATAAAAAAATTAAAGTTTTGACTTCTTCAGTGGTGAAAAAAATTGAAAAAACAACCAATTCTTATCGTTTAACTTTTGAACAAAATGGATGTCTTAAAATTCAAGACTACCAGTTGGTAATGAATGCCCTGGGAAGAGTTCCAAATCTTGAAAATCTGGGGCTGGAGAAAGCGGGCGTCGAAGTGGAAAGAAGAGCTGTTAAGGTCAATGAATTTTTGCAGACCACTAATCCAAACATCTATGCAGCCGGTGATGCAATCGGCGGTTTTATGCTTACCTCAGTTGCTTATTATGAAGGTGGTTTAGCAGCCAAAAACGCGGTTGAAGGTAATGTGGAAGTAGCTGATTATTCCATCATTCCTCGAGCCATATTTTTTCAGCCCGAAATTGGTAGCGTTGGTTTGACGGAAGAAGAAATAAAAAAGACCAGCTTGTCTTATGTAGTTGGAAAAGCTGAACTTAAATCAGAAGGAGTTTTTTATGCTGAATCTTTGGAGGATGGCCTAGTAAAATTAATAGTCGAAAAACCAGGCGGTCGAATCCTTGGAGCTCATATTTTTGCTGGAGGCGCCGGGGAATTAATTCAAATCATTTCGGTAGCGATGGCAAGTGGAGCAACTATCGAAGAATTAACCAACCATGTTTATGTTCACCCAACTTTAGCCGAAGTCATCGGGGATGCTGCTTTGGCAGCAGCCGAGAAGCTAAAGTCTTAAAAGTAAATTTCCAAAAAAATAAAGTTCTTAATCAAGCGGTATAACTTTTTCTGCCAATTCTACTATTTCTTTTGCTTCTTCTTTAGCCTGAACTGCGTCATCTTTAACATAAGACTCGGTAGGAATAAAATCAACTTCACCATAAAATGCTAATTCTCTTTCGCGGCGCAAGCGCTTTGAGATTTGAGCAATTCTTTCCGCTTTCGCTGAAATCTCTTCACCAAACTTATCTCGGTATTCAAGAATGAGGCCTCCAACATCATGCCATTTAGGCGGCTCAACACCTACTGCTCGAAGCATCCCTTTAAGTGAAAGTTCAACTATTTCCTGAGCTTCACGAACCACATCAGAAAAAGCTTCTTCTTCTAACAAAACATCAAGTATCTTTAACCGCTTTTTCGCCTTTATTAAATAACTCTGAGCCAAGGTTAAATTAGTCAAATCTCAAACACCTCGCCCGGTTTCAAGTCAGGCTTTAGCACCCAGTACCAGCGTTCACCTTGCTTTATTCTCTTAGCCCCAAGCTTCTTGAGTTTCTTTTTCAGTTCGGCCAAAAAAAAGTGGAAAAAATTTTCTTTATCGTAGAGGATTCGAGCATCTTCAATGAAATCTAAAAAAAGAAGGCTACCTTTTTCAATTTCCTCGGGTGTTTTTAAAACCGGGGACAATTCGAGGTTTATACCCTTTTTCCTGACTTTCTGCAATAAAGGTTCAATTT
>CALKMS010000026.1 GCA_938091145.1 uncultured bacterium | reverse complement strand
CTGTTCTTTTAATTGTCGCTTTTATTGACCTTGCTACTTTCACTATTCCTGACAAACTGATATTACCGGCTATTTTTCTTTCTTTAGGATTGTTAATCAGTGATTTTGCTTTTTCATCAGTGAAGATTTTACCTCTTCTCCCTGGTCCTACTTTTTCTTCTTTTTTGGGAGCGCTGGTTGCTTTTTTGTTCTTTTATTTTTTAGCTCTTATCTCGCCTTTGGTTTTTGGCAAGGAGGGCATGGGTGGGGGTGACATTAAGCTCGTTTTTTTTCTTGGCCTTTATCTCGGTTATTATGTTTTTCTTGCTTTGTTTTTGGCTTTTTTTCTTGGTTCCATAGCAGGGCTTTCACTCATTTGTCTTAAAAAGAAAGGAAAAAAAGAAGAAATTCCCTTTGGTCCTTTTCTTTCCCTGGGCGGGGCTATCACTTTGTTTTTTGGGCCATTTGTTGTGAAATGGTATTTAAATTTAATCGGGTTTTAATGAAATTGCGCCATTGTCTGTCAACGTAATGACAACAATGTATCATTGCGAGGACTGCGAGCCGAAGGCGAAGCAGGACGAAGCAATCTCAGAGATTGCCACGCTCGCCTTACGGCTCGCTCGCAATGACAAAAAAAGGTGTTTGCTCAGGCTCGCAATGACAAAAAAGTCGCTTTAGCGACAAAAAGTATCATGGCTCGCAATGACGTTTCTTTCGTGTCATTGCGAGGGTGCGTAAGCACCCGAAGCAATCTTTCTTTCGTGTCATTGCGAGGAGCGGAGCGACGAAGCAATCTCAGACAATGAGTTTACTTCGCTTGTGATCACCAGAGAAATGTAGCAGCGACCTTCAGGTTGCTGGTTTCTGTTTTTGAGGTAAGGAAAGAAAAGAAGAAAAATCTTAAAAGGTAAGGTATAAAAATAAACAAAATTGCGTCGATAAAAAAAGAGAGAGTATAATTACTAGATAGAAGATAGTTTAAAGGTGGAAGATGTTTAGGCTAAACCAAAAAGGTTTGAGTATGGTCGAAATACTGATAGCTACCTTGGTGATGTTCCTTGCTCTTTCTATTTTGATGACAGTGATGGGAGTTGCTGGAACTATTGCTTATAACTCTCGGGTGATGGACCGAGCGACTTTTTTAGCTAATCAGCGAATGGAATATATTCGGAGCTTAAGATTTGATCAGATTGGTTATGTTGATGCCGATAGCGGTTATCCCAAGTATGAGCCAAGCGGAATATTACCTCGTCGTGAAACAACTACACTCGCGGGAATTCAGTTTGAAATAACCTACTCCGTTAACTGGGTTGATGACCCTAAAGACGGGCTGAAGGATGGACAAAATGCTGACAACCCGCAGGACGAAGATTATTATGATGGCGGTCGGGCTCAGTATAACTGGCAGGATTACAAGAGAGTGCGGGTGGCAGTTTCTTGGGAAAAACCATGGCCTTCCAGTTTTGCTCTGGTATCAAATATATCAGGCTTGAAAGAGTTTGCCGTTCCTCCTTTAGTTTTTTTCACCACCGACACTCCCGCTAACAACTCGATTGTTTCCGGCGAGGTTCAAATAGGGGTGATAGGAATGCAAAGTACCACAGCTGGTGCTGCAATTTCCAATATTGGTTTAGAAATTGGCGGTGGTATTTTAGTTTTCAATGAGTTAGTAAGTCCACCTCAGCCGCTTGCAATCAAATATTTCTCCTGGGACACTGACACCACTGAGACGCCAGATGGAATTTATGAGATTAGAGGAATTGCTCGTGATAGTCAGGGTTTGGAAGCCTCCATTTCTTATTTCTATATAATAAATAATTATCCACCTCAAGGCTCTCCTACTCTGGTTTCAATTGAGACGACTGATTCATCGGCCCGAGTGGTAAAATTAACCTTTACCACCATTAAAGATGGACGTGACTGGGTTAGCAGTTATCAGGCGAAAACTCAAACTCTTTTAGATACCAATTACACTACTGTTACTGTTCCTAATCCCCAGGAAGGAACAGTTACGGTTTTTCTGACAGGTTTAGCCCCTTGGACTACATATGTGTGCACTTTAAGAGGGTGGAGTTATGGTGATTACTCTGAGTGGGGCAACCCCCTGGCATTCACTACCCTAATGGAGTTGTCCTGGGAATTAACGGGTTCTCGGGGAAATGAGCGGACAATTACTTTGAGGTGGCAAAATGGCGACGGTTTTGTTGGAAGATATGAGGTTTATCGGCGAGAGCCTGGTGGCAAATGGAATCCTCTAACCACTACTTTACCTCCGATTGCCAGTTGTACGGATACCCTGACTATTAAAGAGAAAGGGCAGCCCACAGTTAGGGAGTATAAAGTTGAAGCTCGAGATGGTTTAGGTAATCTTGTTAACTACAGTCCAGTTATAAGCGTTACTTTTTAAAAATAGGGGTGATTTTTTTTGAATTTACTGTTTGGAACTTTAAAGCTAAAGAACACTAAGGAAGGCTTTACTCTGGTTGAGTTACTGTGGGTAACTTCTTTTATTTTTGTTGTTTTAATGGCTGCTTTTTTTATTGCGGAAACTGGCTTTAATGTTAGTCGTGCCACTAATGCCGGCTTGCAAGCTCAAAGCGACGCTCGGCTGGTACAGAGGTTGATAGCTCGATATCTTCGACAGGCAAAGTCGCTTGATTCTGCTAAAGTGACCGACTATAATCTGGGTTTTTTTGCTGAAGCTGATGGTGATGAAACCAGCCCAGAGTATTTCGAAATTCGCTTAGAAAACACTAACTTGATTTTTTCCCGTGATGGAAACAATCAGGTTCTTTCAACAATTGTTCGCAATGCGGTTGAGAATCAGCCAGTTTTTACTTATTATGACCGTCAGGGAAGGGTAATTACTGATGTTAGCCGTCGACCGGGTGATACTCGAAGTATTCAAATAACTGTGATTACTGATCTGAATCCGGAAAGCGATCCTCCTCCCTATGTGCTTACAACTCTGATTAAGTTGCGAAACTTTATTTATTAAATTTGTTAAGGTGGGTGAAAATTGATGGTAAGATCTTATCAATTAAGCTTTAAATTCTTTAAAACCGTTAAAAATAAGGTTTGCGAAGAAAGAGGAGTCACAATGATTGTAGTTATCGGTTTGGTTCTCCTTCTTACCATAATGGCGGTTGGTCTTATTACCTTTGCTACTGGAAGTTTGCCTTTGTCTCGGGAGGCTCGAAATTACCACAAAGCTTTGAGTGCAGCTGAAGCGGGCTTAAATCGTCTCCTTTGGGACCTGACTGAGTACGGGATTGGCCAGGTTGAAACGAGCTTCACTCTTTTGCCTAGAAATCCCGACGAAGGAACAGCGACCGTTAGGGTTCCTCAAGCCGGTGGTTTTTTTGTTCGAGCCATATCTGTTGGAGAGTACATGGGCACGAAAAGAGCGGTTGAGGCCGTTCTTTTTTCAACTAACATTTGGGAAATGAACTTTGCCGGCGGAACTCAGCAATCGGTTCAGACAGGAACCAGTGGTATTTCTGGTTCCGCTGAGTTTATTGGTCCTTTATTTGTTCGAGGGAGTTTTCCTGTATCCGGAACTACTGATGTGTATGTGGGACCTTTGTTTGTTGTTGGAGGAAGTTTAATTAAGGAAAGTCGTGCTGGAAACGTTGGCACCGAGACAAGCCCGTTAGCCGCTTATATTGACGGCTCCCCACCGATTAAAAACAAGCAGGGGAATGAAATACCTCCTGAAAATTGGGGAAACTGGCGGATTTATATTAATCCGTTTAATAACTGGGCTCCCCAAATTGAACTCCCAGTTCTTAATGATGATCGCTTGTTGAAATACCGAGATATTGCTCGGGTTGAGTCAAACGAATTAACCCTTAATGATCGCTTTCGAAATGATTTTCCGTACACTCAGTCAGGTTATTATAAGATTTTGGATAATGACACAGCTAATGCTTCATTGGGCCAGGGAACTTTTTCTATAACTTTTGATGACGATACTCCGACTTTTGGTGTTTATGACGCTGATGGAGATGGGGATATTGATGTTGAAGATAAAGTTAAGTGGGAATTTGCTTGGTATAATCCAAGGTATCCAGTGCCTGGCATGACTGAAACCAAACCGACTTTGTTTGTTAACGATGACCCTAATTATGGCGGCGATGGCTCAACAGTGTTTATTGATGGTCGGGTAACTTTTAATTGTAGTACCGATGTTTATTTTCGTGGCCGTGGCACTTTGGTGATAAATGGAGATGTTGTTATAAACAATCGGTTGATAGCCGATGATTTTCCAACGGTTAACGCGCTTGGGATTGTCTGTGCCGGAAAATTGACATTGAACGCTCAGTCGCCAAACGACGATAAACCTGAATTTATGGGGGCTTATTTTTCTTTAGGTGACGTGAACTTCAATAGCAATTACCAAAAATTCAAAGGCACCATCATTGGTGGCCGCTTTATTATGAACGCTAAACCAAAGTTGGAAGTCGATCCCGACCTTCCTAACCGATTGCCACCAAGCCTGCCAGGTAATCCAGAGGAAGATGGCTATCTTAATGCTATTACCAGCTGGCGGGAGATTAGCTTTGAAGAGGCTAAAGCCCGTGGCTGGCGGGAGTAGGTTATTTATTCTCGATTGAGTTACCAAAAAACTTAAGTAGGACTGCTTTT
>CALKMS010000025.1 GCA_938091145.1 uncultured bacterium | reverse complement strand
GAATTATCAAGTTGCGAGAAGCAGTGGGAAATGGCAGATTCAAACTTTTTGAAATCTCTAAAACATTCATCTCTTCCTTCTTTAGCAATTCCCTTAAAATTGCCAGCCTCTTGTGATAAGCTAAAGCTTTGAAAACCCTTTCTAATTTTTCAATTTCTTTCATACGCCCCTCCCAAAAATAAATCTTGATAAATTTTAAGTCAAAAAACCCAATTAGCCAGAAATTATTATCATATTATCGATAATACGATAATATCCATCTGATAACTTAATGATAACTTAATACCATCTGATAACTTAATACCAAATAAGGGCTTGGCTCAGAGCATATGAGAGGCCCGACTCTTTATTTTTACGAGGACTAATCCTGAACCTTTTGAATCTGTTGTTCCAGCCGATTGAGCTCGATTTCCTCATCGCTGAACTGCTGTTTGACCTTGCTACCTGAGATATTAAACTTGCCTTGGCAAAGCCCGGTCACAGTCCATACATCTCTGGCTTCAGCATCTTTACTTAAAAAGAGGAGGACGTGTTCTCCTCTTTCCAGGCTTGCTTCATCTTCGACCCAAACCCACGCGTCGTCAGTCTTTCCACCGGCTAAACGCACTTTTAACTCAGGGCTGTCTTGGGGGTTTTTGAGATACTTTTCAGGGACGACAATTACGTCGGTGTAAACTTTGGATAGTCTTTTTTTACTATTGTCTTTTGCTGAAGGCAGTTTGCTTTTGACTGTGCCGATCAAGATTGTGTCAGCCTTTTTAGATAATGTGGGAATATCCATTTCAACAAGTATTCCATTGACAACTTGCTTTCTCGGTTTAATTAATGTTCTCCAGTAAAGCAACCCAGCTATTATTACAACAACCCCCACTAAGGCCAAAATTGCTATTCGGTTTTTCATTTTACTCACCTCCTCTTCCTATTCCCCATAGATATATTTTATGCCCGCGATGTCATCTGAATGCAGTGTGCGCTTGTAAGTCTCACCAGTTTTCGCATGACCGTACATAGTCTTATAATAATCGGTTGAGGAATAAAGGTCATTGAGCTGGAGCCAGTGACCGAATTCATGGGTAGCAATGTTTTGCACATCGTAATAGTCTGAGGCTCCAGTGGTTGACCAGGGGTAGCTACGATTAAATATTATTTCTGCCTGATTGATATAGCCTAACAGGTTGTAATTGATGCTCGCTTTCGCTATCCAATCGGTCTTGCCATAGTAACCGGCTTTGACTACATTCTCTGAAGAACTGCTGTAGTAAATTCGGAATTTCGAACCGGCGTTGTTCCAGGCTCTCCGGGCGTTGTAGAGAGCCCCACTGGATTGCCAGCTGTCGGGGACGCTTGAATCATACCTTACATAGGTAGTCGTGCTCCACCAGCGGATGGCTGAATAGGAAAAAGCTAGCGCGACAGCGGGTATTGATACAAGAAGTAGAAATATACCCACTCCGACAAAAATGAGTTTAAACTTGAGCTTGCGCAAAAATATAGCAACTCCCATGATTTAATCTTCCTTGATTTCAACTTTTTTTAGAGCATGTTAATCAGCCGAAGGGATAGGTTTCAACTACCATTAAGTATAGTTTTTTAAACCAAAGCCTATACTTTACTCCAAAAACACCCCTTTATTCTCATATTATCGATAATACGATAATGTGGGAATTTAAGTAGTTCGAGAAAACCTGGTTAAGGGTGGCTTAATTTTTGTTGGGTTGGAAGCAAACCTAAAACAAAAACAAAAAAGTGAAAACTTTCTAAAAATTTCTTGTTGAGAAGCCGGGAAAAACCTTTTCGTTAAAAAGCAAAAAAAGAAGCTAAATATGAGAGGTTAGAGAAGGAAAAGTTAAGTAAAACTTTCTTGCTGAGAAGCAGGGTAAAGGCTTTTTTGTTGAAAAGTTAATTAAAAACTTCTTATGAATAAGCTAAGTAAGGCTTTGTTCTGGCAAAGCTAAACTACGAGAATCTAAAACTTTTGAAGCCAGGATCTGTTTTGCCCGAGTGAAGATAGGAAAACCTTATCAAGAGCGGTAGTTGACAAACTGAAGAGCCTGGCCAAAGTCTTTCCCTTTTAAGTGAGCAATGCACTTTTGTAAGTCTGGGGTCAGACCACCTCTCCTTTTTCTGACCAGCATATTTAAAACCTTATCTTAAAATCAAACTGCTTTTAAGATTTTATAATATATGATTAATTTGTAGGATCCGAGTAAAGAAGCTTAAAGACTAGGTTTTGTTTTAGCAGTTCAGACTTACGAAGAGGTCTGATTCCGTGGGTGATAGCTTCAAACAGGGGGGCAAAAAGCAGAAATAAAATAACTGTCAGGATTGCTATGTAAATGGGGATTGGGGCGAAAAGCAAGCCAGTCCCGTATTTTTTAGCTAAAAAGTACATAAGGACGAAGGCTAAAACATCAATTATCAGCACTACCGCTATAAAAAGTATAAGTCTTAAAGAATCTTCTGTTAGGTAAGACATTGTGTTTACCACCGCCAGTTTGCTTCCTGCTTCTTTCCACATTGCAAAGTAATTCTTGCTCATTATTATCAAAATTAGGTGGGAAATTATAAAAGGAGCACAAATCAATGCCGCAATAATTGAAGTACTTTTAAAACCTTTAACTTTAGATGGCTGTGTTTCTTTGGAAAATATTGTTGTTTTCTTCCTCCTTAAACTGCTCAACTACTATATTTTAACCAATTTAGGGATTAGAACTGCAAGCAATTAAAAATTTTACTTGACAAAAATCGTTCTAATTTGATAACGTTTTTTTGTTAAAAATGATTAAAAATTATCAAGCTTTAGGGTTAAAATTGACGCCGCAGAGGTTGGCTGTCCTCAATTATCTTGAGGGAAACAAAAGTCATCCTTCAGCTGAGGCAGTTTTTCAAGCCTTAAAGAAAAAGTTTCCCACCATTTCTTTTGCTACCGTTTACAATATTTTGGAAACTTTTAAAGCGAAAGGCTTAATTCAAGAGTTGAATATTGACCCGACCAGAAAAAGATTTGACCCCGATACTTCGTTTCATCATCACTTTTATTGCTTTTCTTGCAATCAATTGTTTGATGTAGACTTGGCTATTCCGTTATTAAAAGAAGCCAGGAGTTTAGAAGGTTTTGAAGTGCAAAAAACCCAGGTTAATTTTTATGGGCTTTGTCCCAAATGCCGAGTAAATAAAAGGAAGTAAGGAGGTGAGACAAATGGCAACTCAGAGACTTCAAGTTTACAAGTGCGAGGTTTGCGGAAATATTGTCGAAGTTATTCATGAAGGGGTAGGTCAACTCGTTTGTTGTAGCCAGCCAATGAAACTCTACGAAGAAAACACTGTTGACGCCGCGGTTGAGAAGCATGTTCCGATAGTTGAAAAAATAGATGGTGGTTATAAGGTTAAAGTGGGCAGTGTCCTTCATCCGATGGAAGAAACTCATTATATTGAGTGGGTTGAGCTCATCGCTGATGGGAAAGCTTATCGCCAATTTTTGAAACCTGGCCAAGCTCCAGAGGCGGTTTTCTTAATTGAGACTGATGAAGTAACTGCACGCGAATACTGTAATTTGCATGGTTTGTGGAAGTCATAGTTCTTTCATTTTAAGGGGGAGGGAAAGAGCCCTTGGTTAGTTAAAAATAAGTAAAAATAAGAATTTTGTTTGGAGGTGTTTGTATGTCCAACACAGAAAAGAACTTAAAAGAGGCTTTTGCTGGTGAGTCTCAAGCTAATAGGAAGTACCTGGCTTTTGCTAAAAAAGCTGACGAAGAGGGGTATCCGCAGGTTGCTAAACTTTTCCGAGCAGCCGCTGAGGCGGAAACCATTCACGCTCTCAATCACTTGAAAGAGTTGGGCGAAGTCAAGTCAACTAAGGAAAATCTGGAAGCGGCAATCAATGGAGAATCATATGAGTTCCAGAATATGTATCCAAAGATGATTGAGGAAGCTGCTTCAGAAGGGAAAGACAGCGCAGTTCGGAGTTTTCACCTGGCTAATGAAGTTGAGAAGGTACATGCCGCACTTTATCGGAAAGCTTTGGAAAATCTGGGTCAAAACCCTGAAGTGGAATACTATGTTTGCCAGGTTTGTGGCAATACGGTGGAAGGGGAGGCACCAGAAACCTGCCCTATTTGTGGCGCTCCTAAGAATATGTTTAAGAAAGTTGATTAATGGGGGTAGCGAGCGACAGAAAATAAAAGAAGCTGTTAATTACCGTCTGATAATAAATTCAGGCTGTTAGCTTGGAAAACTCTCCAATCAGAGACTTAAGGGTACCCGGAAGGGGGGTTTTTCAGCTTTTTTTCAGGAAGTTTGAGATAATATTTTTTGTGAGAGTTTTAGTAGTTGAAGACGAGCATCGAATAGCTAATTCGATAAAAAAAGGTTTAGAGCAGGAAACTTTTGCGGTTGATGTGGCTTATGATGGCGAGTACGGTTATGACCTGGCGGCAACTGAAGACTATGATGTAATAATTCTGGACTTGATGCTTCCCAAGCTTTCAGGATTAGAAATCTGCCGACGATTGCGCCAGGAAGGTGTTAATACTCCAATTTTAATCTTGACTGCTAAGGGACAAATTCAGGAAAAAGTTGAAGGCTTAAATGCCGGGGCCGATGATTATCTGGTAAAGCCTTTTTCCTTTACTGAACTGCTAGCAAGAATTCGGGCTTTAACTCGGCGGCCTAAAGAGATTTTACAGACGGTTTTGGAGTATAAAGACTTATCGCTTGACACGGTAAGTTTTGAAGTGAAAAGAGCCGGTAAAAAAATTGACCTTTCTCGTAAAGAGTTTGCTCTCCTTGAGTATCTATTGAGAAATCAAGGGAAAGTAGTTAGCAAAGACCAGATTATAAATCATGTTTGGGATTTTGATGCCGATATCTTGCCCAACACAGTCGAGGCTTTTATTGGTAGTTTGAGGAAGAAGATTGACCGTCCTTTTAAGGGAAAGCCTCCTCTTATTCACACCGTTCGAGGTTTTGGCTATCGTCTGGGAAAATAGAGATTTTAAGATGAAGAAGGTAAAAAATGAGTCTTTTTCATTCTGCTCGAATCAAGCTTACCCTCTGGTATCTGTTGATAATTATGCTCATCAGCGCTTTCTTTAGCATGGTTATTTATCAGAGTGTTACAAACGAGATAGAAAGAAGGTTCAAATCAGTTGAACAGGGAATGCACCAACAAATGATGAGGTTTCATTTTCCAGGGCCACCTCAGTTTCCTTTTCTTAAAGAGCACTTAGATGCAGCTAAAAGAAGGGTCTTTATTATTCTTTTATATACTAATGGTTTAATTTTGCTTCTGGCTGGCGCGGCTGGTTATTTCTTGGCGGGGAAAACCTTAGAGCCAATTGAAGAAGCGATGAAAGAACAGGAAAGGTTTGTTTCTGATGCTTCGCATGAGCTGAGAACCCCGCTTACGGCTTTAAAGACTACTATTGAGGTGGCTTTAAGGGAGAAAAAAATGACAGCCAGAGAAGCGAGAAAAGTTTTAGAAGAAAGCCTGGAAGAAGTTGAAAACTTAGAGTCCTTGTCTTCCGGTCTTTTAAACCTGGCTCAAACTTCGCAGCTCAAAGAACAATCAAGTTTTTCCCAGCTGGACCTGGCTGAAGTGGCG
>CALKMS010000024.1 GCA_938091145.1 uncultured bacterium | reverse complement strand
TTCGTCCTGCTTCGCCTTCGGCTCGCAGTCCTCGCAATGACACGAAAGAAAGATTGCTTCGGGTGCTTACGCACCCTCGGAATGACGCAGGAGAAAGGTCATTGCGAGCCAGAGAAACACCACTTTTTTGTCATTGCGAGCGAGCCGTAAGGCGAGCGTGGCAATCCCTTCTTTTGTCATTGCGAGCCTGAGCGAAGCGAAGGCGTGGCAATCTCTGAGATTGCTTCGTCCTGCTTCGCCTTTGGCTTGCAGTCCTCGCAATGACACGAAAGAAAAATTGCTTCGGGTGCCAACGCACCCTTCCGCCTTACGGCGGGCAGGCCACACCTGCGGCGGGCAGGCCTCGCAATGACGGCCGGAATTAATGTAGCGGAAACCGTTAGGTTACCGCAGAATCGCCAAGGGACAACAAAAAAAAGAGGCGGCTTTCGCCACCTCTTTCAAGCAACTAATGATCAACAAACCCCTATTTGTTGAACATTACCTATAGGTATGAGGATTAGAAGCATCATTGTAGTAGTTTTTGCACCGAGCAGCCGCATCTGTCTGACTTGTTCCAAAAATCGCATAATGAGGCTCAGCTAAACCATTAGATGAAGCTTTAGGGCATTTAGGAGGTTGCTGGAAATAATTAGGAACGAAAGGATGGTTTTGGTTAACATCCAGACCATTGGGCGCCCAGGGAGCCGGCACATTGCCTCCAATCTGACCCTCGTTCGCTGCTACATAAGTCTGAATATTCCCATCAAGATTCCGAAGATTGGACTGGCAGCTACGCCTCCAAGCCGATTCGCGAGCAACATTAAAAACAGGAACAGCAATGGCAATCAAAATAGCTATAATGAGGACGACAACCATCAACTCAATTAGGGTAAAGCCTTTCTGGTTTCTCATTTCTCTTCACCTCCTTTCTCGATTTTCACTTCTTTTATCGACAAAAAAAACGGGAACTTTAGGGGAATTTACCTAAATTTTTTGATATACCCCGAAAGGGTTACTACTTTCCGATAAGAGTTATAAGCTGAAACATTGGCATATAAATAGAGATTAGAATTCCACCAACTGAAAGCCCTAAAAACATCATTAAAATTGGTTCAAGCATCGAAGTTAAAGACTCAACCGTTGTCGTAACTTCATTATCATAAAAATCAGCCACTTTATTAAGCATTACATCCAAAGCACCAGTTTCTTCTCCAATCGCAATCATCTGAACTACCATTGGCGGAAACACCTTGCTGCCAGAAAGAGGTTTGGAGATTGTTTCGCCCTCCTTAATGCTAGCTCTGGCTTCCTTAACCGCTTTAGTAATAACAGCATTTTCGGCCGTTTCAGCCACTATGTCCATTGCTTGAAGAATAGGAACTCCGCTAGCGATAAGTGTAGCAAAAGTCCGGGTGAACTTGGCAAGCGAAATCTTTTGAGTTAAAACACCAAAAACCGGAAGTCTTAACTTAATAGAATCAATAAAAAAACGCGCTTGAGGATTTCTCTTGGCCTGGCGATAAGCAAAGACCAAACCAAAAATAGCTCCACCAAACAACCACCAAAAGCTCCTGATAAAACCACTCAAAGCCAGCAAAATTCTAGTTGGCAATGGTAGCTCGCCGCCCAACTGATTAAACATCCCAACAAAAATAGGGACGATAAAAATTATCATGGCAAAAACCAGAACCAAAGCTAAACTGAGAACAGCCACCGGATAAGAGAGAGCGGATTTTATCTTACCTTTTAATTCCATGTCTTTTTCAAAATGTTCAGCAATTCTTATCAAAGCCTCATCAAGAACACCGCCTGCTTCCCCCGCCCGAGTCATATTAACAAAAATAGGAGGAAAAATCTGGGGGTGCTTGATTAAAGCTTCAGAAAGGGAAAGACCACCTTCAACATCTTTTTGAACCTGATTAATAACTGTCCTTAAAGCTGGGCTTTCAGTTTGTTCAGAAAGGATTGCCAGGGCTTTGGTAATAGAAACACCAGCATTTATCATTGTGGCAAACTGGCGAGCAAAAACAGTAATATCCTTAGTCTTTACCCCTCGTCGAGCAAGGGGGAAAATACTAAAACCCACTGCTTCTTTCTTTTCAGAAATATCAAGAACCACATAACCCATGCCCCGCAGTTTCGAAGCCACAGCCATCGGGTTTTCGGCTTCAATCGCTCCGGAGATCACCTTCCCCGTCTTATCTCGAACGCGATAAACATAGGTTGCTGGCATTTTCTACCACACCTCCTACTACTTCCTTATATCCCTTTACCCAAAAACTGCTTTAAATTCTGCTGATCAATGGCTCTTTGCAATGCCATTTCATAACTTATTTTACCACGACGCACTAAATCTGCCAAAGCTTGGTCCATTGTTTGCATCCCATACTTACCACCAGTTTGAATAGCCGTGTAAATCTGATGAGTCTTGGCTTCCCTAATTAAGTTTCTCACCCCAGCAGTGGGGATTAAAACTTCTACCGCCACAATTCGTCCCTGGCCATCCTTAGTTGGCAAAAGCTGCTGAGAAATTACTCCCTGGAGAACACCGGCTAACTGAATCCTTATTTGCTGTTGCTGGTAAGGAGGAAAAGCATCCACAATTCGGTCAATAGTTTGAGGGGCATCTTGGGTATGAAGGGTAGCAAAAACCAAATGGCCAGTTTCCGCGGCCGTTAAAGCAGTGGATATCGTTTCTAAGTCTCGCATTTCACCAATCAGTATGACATCAGGGTCTTGACGCAAAACATATTTTAAAGCTTGAGAAAAGCTTTTAGTATCCGAGCCAACTTCCCGCTGGTTAACAATGGACTTCTTGTGAGGATGAAGAAACTCAATTGGATCTTCAATAGTAATTATATGGCAGTTTCTAGTCTCATTAATAATGTTTATTAAACAAGC
>CALKMS010000023.1 GCA_938091145.1 uncultured bacterium | reverse complement strand
AAAAAAGTTTATATTGGTAAGGAGGTTTTCAAGGTCTACTGGCTCTACTATATCTTTCCTCTTTACATTTACATTTACGACTTGGGGAAAAAAAGCTATTTTCAGAACTTTTCTCTACCTTGGGAAGGTGATAATCCTCATCAGGCAATTGTTAACTCGGGCGCGGTTGATTTACTTTTTAAAACTTACAAAGGTCGGCTTGAGCATCATACTCCCTGGTCGGAAGGAAGAAGGTGCACGCTGGTTTTTCGAGGATGGCTGAATCTTAACGAAGCAAACTCTCTTCTTCAAAAGAAAGGGTATGCCAGTCTTGAACTTTTAGATAATGGAGCAATTTTTAGCCGTGGGAATCTTGACCCTGATCTTCCTGAGGTTCACGCTTACCACTTGGTGCCGGCAGGTTTAAGCAAAGGCAAGGCAGTGGCAAAAGACAAAGAAATCCGTGGTTTAAGAAAAGAGGAGACAGTCGCTATTGGTGATTCCTTATCGGACTTGGATATAGCTTCAGAAGTCGGGTTTTTTTTTGTGGTGAAAAATGGGGTTGAGAAACACCCCGAAATCTTTCGAGCCCTTGAAGCAAAAGATAATGTTTTTGTTACCCGTGAGCCAATGAACTTAGGCTTTGCTGAAGTCCTTGAACTTATTCTCAGCCAGCTCGAGGCTTAAAATATAACCGGCTTTTCGGAGTAGGCTTTTTGCTTTCTTTTTGCTTTCCTCCTCGTTTTTAGCTAAAGAGATTAGACTAATCGATTTTTTGATCCCTAACTTTTTTAGTTCGCTTTCTTTTAAACTAATTTTTCCACTGATTAAGTAAACAGGAATACCTCTTTGAGATGCTTTTTTTATTAAAAGAAAAGGAACTTTTCCTTTGAGGCTCTTTTGATCAAAACTTCCTTCGCCAGTAAAGACGGCCTGGACCTTCTCTAATTTCTCTTCAATTCTCAGAATTTCTAATACCAGGGAAGCACCAGAAAGGTAGGTGGTGTCGAAAAAATGGGACAAACCAAAACCTAAGCCGCCAGCGGCTCCCGCTCCTGGCCGTAACTCTTCTTTTTTGCCGGTGAAATTTTTTAACACTTTGCTGAGGTTACGTAGTCCCTTTTCTAGCTTCTCGACTTCTTCAGGCCTGGCACCTTTTTGAGAGGCAAAAACTCGACTGGCGCCTTCCTTCCCCAGTAAAGGATTTTTTACGTCGGTAGCTAAAATGATTTTTACTTTCTTTAAATTTTGGCTCTTTAAGCAAACTTTCAAAGAGGAAATTTCATTCAAAGCTGAACCAATTGGTTTAACGGGTTTTCCTTTCCGATCAAGAAAGTAAATGCCTAAAGCGCTCAGCGCTCCAATGCCCCCATCGTTGGTGGCACTGTCTCCAAGACCTAAAATTATTTGTCTTGCTCCTTTTTGAACGGCTTTTAAAATTAATTCCCCAACACCGAAAGTGGTGGTGTTCATTGGATTTCTTAAACTTTCTGGAACTAAACTTAAGCCAGCCGCCGCTGCCATTTCGATGACGGCGGTTTTTACCTTTTGAGAATTTTGAGAAACAAATGGAGGCTCAGGTTTTAAAAAGGGAAGAGCAACTAAGCCAAAGGTAGCTAGAGTTTTCTTGCCCAAAGGTCCGCTAACTTTAGTTTTGATGAGGGTGCCACCTAGAGTTTTGGTGATAATTTGCGATGTTCCTTCTCCCCCATCAGCCAGCGGCTCAACGATAATTTCCGCTTCAGGCAGAGCCCTTTTTACTCCTTTAGTGATTTCATTGACAACTTGATAAGTTGAAAGGCAAGTTTTGAATTGAGCCGAGGTTACCAAGATTTTCATTTTGAGTTATGATAGCGAAATGAAATATGCGGTTTTAATTTTGATAATGATCTTTTTTACCTTACTTCCTTTTCGTTTGGACAGAAAAAAAGGAGTATGGGGTATCATCTTTTTCGCCCTTTTTCTGCTTAGTTTTTTTCTTTTCCGCTTTAGTTTGAAGTTTCTTGTTTTTTCACTGCTTCTTTTATTTTTCTACTACTTGCTTCTTCTCTTATTTTCGTAGCCTGCTTCTCTAAGCGGTCAAGTTCTTTCAGAAATTCCGCTGTATCCTGAAACTCTCGATAAACTGAGGCGAAGCGGATATAAGCAACTTTGTCGGTTCTCAATAGCTTTTCCAGAATCATCTCCCCAATTTCTTTTGATTTTACTTCGTAGCGAAAGTTATTCCGCAAGTCGCTTTCTATTTCGGCAATTATGTTTTCTAATTTTTCCCGGGGGACCTTTCTTTTAACGGTTGCGCGCAAAAGCCCAGTTAAAATTTTGTTTCGGTCAAATGGCTCATGAGTGCCGTCTTTTTTTATGACTGTTAAAGGAATTTCTTCAACCCTCTCGTATGTGGTGAACCTTTTTTTGCATTTGCTACACTCGCGCCGTCTTCGGATGCTGTCGCCAGCTTCAGTTATGCGTGAGTCAAGTACTTTAGACTCGTTATGGTGGCAAAACGGGCATTTCATCAAGAATTAAAAATATCATTTTTTAAAAGAAACAACAAGTGAAAAATTTTCTTTACACTTTGCTTTATGTTTTGTAAAATCAGATTAAAATAACCCATAGGTGGGGGAATTATGGAAATAGAAGGAGAGGAAAGAGTAGAGGAAGTACCGCCAAAGAAAAGCCGAAAAAAACAGATAGTTATTGTTTTGGTGGTTATTTTGCTTTTGGCGGTAGCTGGTTTTGTTTATAGTTCTAGCCCATCTTTTTGTAATCTCTGTCATGAAATAAAGCCTTATTACGCTTCCTGGTCAAAATCAGCTCATCAAAATTGTAATTGTGTTCAATGCCACGCCGAACCCGGCTTTTTTAACTATCTGAAACATAAGTTGGGGAGCTGGAATTATATTTTTGTTCATTTTCTTTTTCCTGATAAACCGGTTAAGTTAAAAAGGCCTATTCCTAATGAGTCTTGTGAAATTTGCCACAGCGCTAACCGCGTAGTTTCTCCCGGTGGTGATTTGGTTATCCCCCATCAACACCATGTTGAGTTTCTAAAGTTGCGTTGCAGTGATTGTCATCACAATCTTCATACCACTTTGGAAGCTGAAGGAAGCGAAGAAACGACCAAAGTAGGCGCTGCTTATTTTCACCCGGTTTGTTGGGAGAAATGCCACAATGGCATTCACGCTACTAATAAGTGCAATGCTTGTCATACTCGAAAGGCTTTGCCACCTTCTCATCGGCAAGCTGATTTTCCCCGTTTACACGGCGTTACTTACCCCAAGAAAGAAGACTGTGCTAAATGCCACGGCTATACCAAGGACTTTTGTCGTGATTGCCACAAGAAGAAGCCGACCAGTCATTTGGTTGGCAATTTTAAAGCAACTCACCGATTTGAAATCGCTAAAAAAGGTTTAACTACCTGCCAGGCTTGTCACGCAGAGGATAATATATGCTTGAGGTGTCATGATTAAAAAGGGTGAGGTGAATGAAGATTTATAAAATTTTTAAAAGACTATTAGAAAAATATTGGTGTTTCATCCTTTACGGTTTGCAGAGAAAGCACTACGCTCGGAAAGTGATTGATAAAGCTAAGGAAAGCTTTAAAGTGGTTTTGATAACTGGCTTTGTCTTTCTCTTAGTTGTGGCTTTTTTGGTTGGCGGTGCTATTTATACTACCTCTCCCGTTTTTTGTAAAAGTTGCCACGTAATGGTTCCTTATTACAACGATTGGAATACCTCTACTCATTCTAGCATTGGTTGTGTTACTTGCCACATTGAACCTGGCTTTATGAATCAGGTTCTGGGTCGAGCTCGAACAGCTATTTATATAATTCGTTTTTTTCTGGCCGGAAGTGGTAACATTGGCACCAGTAAGCCTTCCAATAATGTTTGCCTTCAGTGTCATATTGCGGAAAAGCGAGTTACCGCCGCTGGTGATTTGATAATTCCTCATCCTTTACATGTGACTAAGATGGAATTGACCTGTCTTGAATGCCACTCAAACCTGGTTCATCATCGACCAAAGGGAGCTAAGAAAAGTGTGGTGCCGATGGAAACCTGTTTGACTTGTCATAACGGTAAAAAAGCAACAGACCGTTGCGATGCTTGTCATACTGAAAAAGCTTACCCGGCTTCCCATAAGCGCCCGGACTGGCTAAAGGTTCATGGCGCATTATCTAAGACGGAGAATTGTAATGAGTGCCACGGCTGGAGGCCTGACTGGTGCTCAGAATGTCATCAGAAAAAGCCCGCATCTCACATTGGGCGCTGGCGGACTAACCATCGGTTTAAAGTTGCTCCTGACCGCAAAAACTGTTTGGCTTGTCACAAAACTCAGTTTTGTGTTAGATGTCATGGGGTAATGCCATAGGAGGTGAAAATAGATGGAGGTTGAGAAAAAATTTTTGAGATTTTCAAGTTTTTTATTAGTAATTTTTTTAATATTTTCAGCGGTTGGATGTGGACCATCAGGGGTTGATCGGAAAGCTCAAGATGAGGCGGAAAGAGAAGAGCAAAGAAAACTTTTGCAGGAAGCGGAGCCGAGCTTGCCAGCTTTGCCGACTAAAGATGCGGCTGGGAATGATTTCTCTGATATTCCGCGACCGCCTAAGTCCTTTCGCCTTTCATCTGATCTTAAGCAAGAAGGAGGCCAAAGTTACGGAACAGTTCAGTATGTTTCAACGGCTACTCTTGAGGAGCTCAAAAGCTTTTATCAAAAGGAATTAACGGGCAAAGGGTTTAAGACAACTCGGACTCTTGAGCAAAGCATCAAGGGATTGCCGGGTGCTTTGCTTGGTTTCGAGTCGGGAGAAGTTAGGGTTGACGTGGAATTTGAAGAGGGGAAAACTCAAAAAAATGAGAAGTTCTATTATGTGAAGTTGAAACGCTTTCTCAAACTTTGATGTTTTATGCCTTTTTCTGATTTTATCTTTTTTTTAAGACAGGAAAACTTAAAGTCGATAAGTTTGAAAATTATTTTTGTTTTAATTTTTTTGTTTCTTTTTCTCTACGGGTTCTATTATGTCAGTGGACTAAACTCTCTGTGCGCTTCCTGTCATGTCATTAAGCCTTACTTTGACTCCTTTTTGCAATCAACTCACAACACCAATCTTTGCATTGACTGCCATCGTCAGCTAACTTTTCTTTCTGATTTTTTTTATCGGGTTAAGGCTTTTCGTAATCTGGTTACCTATTTTACTGTTGGTGAGCTAAAACCAAAAAAGGTGAAGCTAGATTTAAAGGTTTGTTTTACCTGTCACGTTGAAGCCCGAAAAATTACCCCAACTGGCGATATCATTATTGATCACAAAAAACACAGCACGCAAGAAGGAATAACTTGTCTTGATTGTCATACCAAGATTGGTCATAGGAAAAGAAATGAACCCAGCGCGGCTATGGAAAACTGCTATAAATGTCACGGGAAAGTAAAGGGAGCTTCTGATGAGTGCACGCTTTGCCATTCAGCCAAGGGGGCAACAAAGGGCCATCGCTTGCCGAACTGGAAAACTGAAGCTCATGGGAGGGAAGCGTTAAATCAGGGAACGGAGGCTTGCTTAGAATGCCATAAAAAGCCTAAAGGCTTTTGTACTGACTGCCATCAAAAAAGACCACCTTCTCATGATCTTGGTTGGAACTATGAGCATAGTCGGCTGGCTAAAAAAACTAAAGAGGGGTGCTTCACCTGCCATCAAAATAAATATTGTTTAAGATGCCACTCCGAGCCTCACAAAGCTGGCTTTTTGAAGCTGCACCCCAATGTTGTAAAGACTCAAGGCGCAAGCAAGTGCTTTCGTTGTCACGGAAAAAAACACTGCACTTACTGCCATTTGGGTGGCAAAGGAATTTAGCTATTGAGCCAACCTTCGTCAGTCAAAATTTTATCTAATGGGACGTCCCAAAAATCAGTTGGCAGTTTGTCGACTATCTGTTCTTTAAAAGCTAAACCAACGATGGTTGTCTTTCTTTTATACTGGACTAAAAACCGATCAAAGTAGCCTTTACCGAATCCCAGTCGAAAAAACCGACGGTCAAAAGCTACGCCAGGAACAATTATTAAATCAAAGTCGATTTTCTCGGTGGGAAATCGAAAGCTTTTCGGCTGACGAATAGGTTGGCGAATGCCGAGAGGGCCTTTCTCAACTTCTTTTAGATTTTTAAGGGGGGCCGGGATGAGTTGATTTTCGGTTATAATTGGAGCAAAAACCTCTTTTCTCGCTTTAAGGGCCTCTTCTATTATTTTATCTGTCTCCACTTCATCAGGAAGAGAAAGATAAGAGAAAACTCGCTTTGCTTTGGCAAAGCTATCTGATAAAAGCAAATGATTAGTTATCGTAGCATTTTTTGCACTCCTAATAGCTGGTGGTATTTCTTTTCTGAGGGAAAGGAAAAACTTTCTTAGCTGTTTTTTTTCTAATCTTCTACTACCAGACAAGTAAGAGTTCTTTCCACTCCTTCAACTTTTTGAATTTCTTCAACTACTACCTGTCCAATTTCTTTTATGCCCGCGGCTTCAATTAGCAATATGATGTCAAAAGGTCCGGTTACGGCGTGAGCCGACTTAACCGCTGGAAGGTGAGATAGCTTATCTCGTGTCTCTTTAATTTTGCTACTGCGAGCTGTAACCAAAATGTAGGCTAACATTTCCCCTCCTTTTAAAGTAATTTTAACACAGAAGTGGTTTTGTAGCCAAAGGATAATAAGTTAAAATTTATGGTTGATGAGAAAGTTTTTTGCTTTCTTAATTATTGTGTTTTTTGTTTTTACGGCTAGCTGTTTGCTAAAAAGAAAGACTGAAACATTTCCCGCTCTCTCTTTATTTAATGAGGGGTTGAAGGAAAAGCAGCTTGCTGGTCCTCTTGGTCGCTTTGGGTGGTTAAAAAGCTGGTTTATTCAGGAGGTTGATTATAATGAGCCAGGTAAGCAAATTCTCATAACTACTTGCTTTGAGACTACTGACTATTTCATTTTAGTGAAACATGATTTTCGCTTTACTAACTTAGAATGGGTGGAGTTTGGAGCGGTTAAAATTGATACTATTGATAAAGTTGATATTGAGCAACCTTATCGGTTCTGGCTAAGACGATTCTTTTTTTCAGGTTCTCATTAATGAAGAAAAAACTTTCAAAACCTTGGTTAATATTCTCGCTAATTTTCTTTTTGTTAGCTTTTGTATTAATTGTCGCTTTGTTTTACCAATTAAAGTTTCTTTCCCCAAAAAAATCGAAAGGCATGCCAACTGAGGCAAAATTGAGAAGCAGCTTTTCTAAGAACCGTCCCGAAGACGTATTGGCTCGCTATATTGAGGCTTATCGAAACAGTCGTGCTGATGAACTCGTCAATCTTTATTCGCAAGCTTACTTGAGAAAGGAAGGGCTGAACTACCAGATGGCAGTTGAAGAGATTAGCCGCTATTTTGAAGAAGTCCAGAGTCGGGCGGGTAAAATTGTTCGCTGGGACATAATTCAGTTCAGAGCGTATGCTAACTTCGCGGTGGCTGTGTGCCGATTAAGAAGAGAAAGAGGTAGAAACTCAACCAGCGTAATCGTTTTAGAAAGGGAAGGTTTGGAATGGAAAGTGGCTGATGTCTTTCGTTTAAGAAAATGAAGAAGACTACTATTCGCTGGGGAATACTTTTTCTTCAAGGTGTACTTTCTTTTTTTGCCCTTTTCTTATTCGCTTTGGTTACTACTTTTTCTTGGCGGTTTTTTCTCGATCAGGTTTTTCCGGTCGATTTTTCCCGCCGAGCTTTACAGAAGATCCATTCCGAACCTACTATTATCTATGATCAGTCAGGAGCAGAAATTGCTACCTTGGGTATTTCTCCTTACAGCCGCTACTGTTCTTACAAAGAGTGGCCTGATTATCTAAATCAAGCGGTGGTGGCAATTGAAGATCCTGATTTTTACCGCCATGGTGGAGTAAAATGGTTAAGCATCTGGCTTTTATTAAAAGGGAAGATTTTTGGAGAAAAAACAGATACGAGCATCAGCACTATTGACCAGCAGCTAGTGCGTCGCGTTTTTCTAACCAAAGAAAAAGGGCTGTGGCGAAGAATTAAAGAAGTAGCTTTGTCGCTTCGGCTGGAAGAAGTTTTAACGAAATCAGAAATTCTTGAGCGTTACTTAAACATTGTTTATTTTGGGAGCAATTTTTATGGTATTGGAGCTGCTTCCAAAGGCTATTTTTCGAAAGAACCGGCTGAATTGACTTTGGGAGAAGCAGCAATGCTGGCCGGCTTGATTGATGCTCCAAATCGATTCAATCCTCTAAGCGCACCCGAATTGGCTTTGAGAAGGAGAAATTTTGTTCTCTCACTGATGAGGAAACAGGGGTTTATATCAAAAGGACAAGAAGAGAAAGCACGAAAGGAAGGTTTGAATTTGAAACCCCAGAAAAGCCCCTCAATCCCGGCTCCTTACTTTGTTGATTATGTAAAGGAGGAACTATTAAAGAAATTCGGTCCCGACCTTGTTTTTAAAGGCGGCTTGCAAGTTCAAACTTCTTTGGATCGCAAGGCTCAGAGACTAGCGGAAAAAGTTTTAAAAGAAGTTCTTGATCGAAAGTCTGACCCGGTGGGAACTCTGATTGCCGTTGAAAGAGGGAGCGGCTACATTCGGGCATTGGCTGCTACAACTGATTATCAAGATTTTCCATTTAACTTGGCAGTTAAAGGAAGGCGTCAACCAGGGTCCGCTTTTAAGCCATTTGTTTTAGCAGCATCATTAGAAGAAGGTATTAGTTTGCAAGCGGTTTTCCCGGCCGATCCAGTCACTTTTTTTCTTCCTAATGGGGAACAATGGAAGGTTGACAACTATGAAGGGGAGTTTTCTCAGGGCAGTTTAAACTTAAGAGAAGCCACAGTGCACTCAGTGAATGCGGTATATGCTCGGCTGATAATGAAGATTGGCCCAGAAAAGGTTGCCTTATTGGCTCGAAGGCTGGGAATTAAAGAGGTTGAAGGCAATCCGGCTATTGCTCTGGGAGGACTAAAAAAAGGAGTTACTTTGCTGGAAATGGTTAGGGCTTACAGTGTTTTTGCTAATGATGGATATTACATTGAACCGCAAGCAATTATTAAAGTGAAAGATAAAAACGGGAAAGTGCTTTATGAGTCCTCCGTGGAAGAAGTGGAAAAACTAAATCCTATAGTTGCTGAGAAAGTGACTGCTGTTTTGAAGGAGGTTGTTCTTCGGGGCACCGGGAGGGCAGCTAATGTAGGTAGAGAAGCGGCAGGCAAAACAGGGACATCGCAAAACTTTCGCGATGCCTGGTTTATTGGTTATACTCCAGAAATCGTGGCTGGGGTATGGGTTGGGTATCCAGTTCCAAAACCAATGATTAATGTTAGGGGTAAGAAAGTTGCCGGGGGAACTTTCCCCGCTCTTATCTGGGGGAAATTTGTCTATTCTTATTTGAAAGGTCTCCCTCCGTCAACTTTTCAAAGAACAGAAGGTGGTTATGTAATCATTTGCGCTGACTCTGGGTTGAGAGCTACTCCTTTTTGCCCTCGAAAAATCACTCTTTTTTTAGAAAAGGCATTAATACCTCGGGGGTACTGTACCCTTCATTCAAAGTAAGCAAAAGCATTCAAATGGACGACGGTAAATAGAAGAAAGTGATATCATCAAGAAATTTTTTGAGATTTTAAAACCTCAGCTACCAAGAGCGGACTAATTTTTTTTTACCTTATTGTTTTTTCATTTTGCCTTTAGTTTTGCGGCACAAAAAACAGGCGAAGAAAAGCTTAAAAAAGTTTCAAGGCACGGACTTTTTGAGGCTTAGCCTCATGCAGGGGTGGAAGTTGTTTGTTCTTAACCGGCTTGGAATCAGACGTAGAAGCAGGGTGAGAAAGTTTTTGCTTCTCCTTTAAACAAAAAAGGCAATCAATCCTCTTCAATTTCGATAATGCTCATCGGGCACTCTTCCGCACAGAGACCGCAGCCGTCACATGCTTCTTCGTTTACTACTACAGCTACACCCTCTTCAAGGTCAAGCACTTTGTTTGGGCATACTTCAATACAAAAGCCACAACCGTTGCATTCTTCCTCATCAATAATTGGTCTTGGCATTGTGCTCCTCCTTGTCTAAAAAATTTTGCCTATATTACTAAACTTCTTTTTTTCTGTAAACACTTTTTGTGGTAATTATAAATTTTTTGAGATGATTGACCAAAAAATATTATTTTTCAACCGAATCTTTCTTTTTCAGCAATGAGCTCTTCTCTTTTCCTTTAATTTTTGAGGGATTAAAGGTGATTGTTGCTAGAAATCAGGTCTAGATGGCCTGGTTTTTCCAGGTTTGAATAGAGACAAATCAAACAAGGGGTTGACAAAATTGACAATAGTATTGTAATATTTCATTACAACATTATATTTAAATAAAATTATAGGGAGGTTGATATGGCTAAGGCAGTGGGTATTGATTTGGGAACAACTAACTCGTGTGCTGCCGTGGTGATTGGGGGTGAACCGACAGTTATCCCCAGCGCGGAAGGCGGTCGTGTTGTGCCTTCGGTAGTGGCTTTTCGGAAAGAAGGGGAGATAGTGGTAGGAGAAGTTGCCAAAAGACAGGCAATTTCTAATCCTGAACATACTGTCAAATCGGTTAAAAGACACATGGGCTCTAATTGGACTAAGGAGTTTGGCGGGAAGAAATACACACCCCAGCAGATCTCGGCTTTTATTTTGCAGAAGATAAAAAGGGATGTAGAATCATATTTAGGTGAACCAGTGACCAAAGCGGTTATTACTGTGCCAGCTTATTTTGAGGATGCTCAACGACAGGCGACAAAAGATGCTGGTACCATTGCGGGTTTTGATGTGTTGCGAATAATAAATGAACCAACGGCGGCCGCTTTAGCTTATGGTTTGGATAAAGAGCATGACCAGACAATTCTGGTTTTTGATCTGGGCGGGGGTACTTTTGATGTTTCTATTCTGGAAATTGAACCGGGTAAAGGTGATGAGCCTACAGTTTTCGAAGTTAAAGCAACCAGTGGTGATAACCATTTAGGCGGTGATGATTGGGATGCTCGTATCGTTCAATGGATGGTGGATGACTTTAAAAATAAGTACGGCATTGACCTTTCCAAAGATAAAATGGCAATGCAAA
>CALKMS010000022.1 GCA_938091145.1 uncultured bacterium | reverse complement strand
ATTCTTAATCCACTTGGAGTTCCTTCTCGGATGAATGTTGGCCAGATTTTGGAAACTCACCTGGGTTGGGCTTGTTCGGTTGGCTGGACGGAAAACGGAAAGAGAAAAGAAGCACCCGTTTATGTAGCCTCGCCTGTTTTTGAAGGTGCGCGTGAAGAGGAAATTAAACAGATTTTGAAAAAAGCAGGCCTTCCTGCTGATGGAAAAGCTACTCTTTATGATGGAAGGACGGGTGAACCTTTCGATCAGCCCATTACAGTGGGTTATATTTATATGATGAAGCTTATTCATTTGGTCGATGAAAAAATTCATGCTCGCTCGATAGGTCCTTATTCGCTGATTACCCAGCAACCGCTGGGCGGAAAAGCACAGTTTGGTGGCCAGAGGTTTGGCGAAATGGAAGTTTGGGCTTTGGAAGCTTATGGAGCAGCAAACTTGCTCCAAGAAATGCTTACAGTTAAATCAGACGATGTGATGGGTCGGGTGAAGGCTTATCAAAGTATTGTTAAAGGCGAGAACATTCCAGAAGCTGCTTTACCTGAGTCTTTTAAGGTGTTGGTTAAGGAAATGCAAAGCCTTGGTCTCTCGGTCGAGTTAGTTTCTGAAGAAGGGGAAACTATGGAAGTGAAAGAAGAAGCTGAGGAGGAAGAGGCGGCAATGCGAGAGGCAAGACGATTGGGACTGGAGTTTCGGGCTCAGTATGATGAAGAAGAGACTTTACCTGGCGAAGAACAAACTGAAGATACTAATTCATAATATTTTGGGGGGATTTGTCTGTGGATATAAATAGTTTTGACGCAGTAAAGATTTCTCTGGCATCACCAAGTCGGATCAGAAGCTGGTCTCACGGTGAGGTCAAGAAGCCAGAGACAATCAATTACCGAACTTTAAAGCCTGAAAGAGACGGTCTTTTCTGTGAAAAAATTTTTGGTCCAGTTAAAGATTTTGAGTGCTATTGTGGAAAATATCGAAAAGTGCGTTTCAAAGGAATTGTTTGTGAGAAGTGTGGTGTTGAAGTGACTAATTCTCGAGTTAGAAGAGAGCGAATGGGGCATATTGAATTAGCAGCTCCAGTAGCTCACATTTGGTTCTTTAAAGGCGTTCCTTCCCGCATGGCCTATTTACTTGATATTTCTTCTAAAGATTTGGAAAGGGTAATATATTTTGCTGCTCCAATTATCATCAGTGTCGATGCTAAAAAGAGAGCCCAAGATTTAAGCGCCCTGAAAAAGGAGTTGGAGGAAGACATAAAGTCATTGGATGAAGAGTTGGCTTCTGAGATTAAGAGGTTAGAAAATGAAAGGGACGAGAAGTTAGCTTCATTAGACAAAGAGAAAGGCCTGACAAAAAGCGCCGAAGAGAAAATAAGAAAAGAATATGAAGCGTTAATCGAAGAGAAGGTAGAGTATTTTGGAGAAGAAAAGAAGAGAATAACAGAAGCCTTTGCAACTTTCGAAAAGCTTAAGGAGCGCGATGTCATTCACGACGAAGAAGTTTATCGGGAAATGCGTTATCGCTATGGCGATTACTTTGTTGGTGGAATGGGAGCGGAAGCTATTAAAGAAATTTTGCAGAAAATTGATTTAGAAAAGGAAGCTAAGGAGTTAAGGAAGGAAATAAAGCGTAGCAAAGGACCAAAGTGTATTAAAGCTATCAAAAGGCTAAAAATAATAAGTGCTTTCTTAAAATCGGGTAATCGACCGGAGTGGATGATTCTTGAGGTTTTGCCAGTTTTACCTCCTGAGATAAGACCGATGGTTCAGTTAGACGGTGGGCGTTTTGCATCCTCCGACTTAAATGACCTCTATCGCCGGGTAATTAATCGGAATAATCGCTTGAAGAAACTTCTCGATCTTGGTGCTCCAGAAATAATCGTCAACAATGAGAAGAGAATGCTTCAAGAAGCTGTTGATGCTTTGTTTGATAACGAAAAAAGGTCAAGGCCTGTTTTGGGAACCAATAATCGGCCACTTAAGTCTCTTTCGGATATGCTTAAAGGCAAGCAAGGAAGATTTCGTCAAAATCTTTTGGGTAAAAGAGTTGACTACTCTGGTCGGTCGGTGATTGTGGTCGGCCCCAATCTTAAGCTCCACCAGTGTGGCCTTCCCAAAATAATGGCTCTGGAATTATTTAAGCCTTTTGTGATGCGGAGACTGGTTGAGTTAGGTCACGCTCTGAATATTAAGGGAGCGAAAAAAATAATAGAAAGGTTGAGGCCGGTAGTTTGGGATGTTCTTGAAGATGTCATCAAGGATAAAGCTGTTTTATTGAACCGGGCCCCAACTCTTCATCGTTTAGGAATTCAAGCTTTTGAGCCCGTTTTGGTAGAGGGTAAAGCCATTCGAATTCACCCACTGGTTTGTCCTCCATTTAACGCTGACTTTGATGGTGATCAAATGGCTGTTCATGTGCCTCTTTCGGTTGCAGCGCAGGCAGAGGCAAGAATTCTGATGCTTTCTGTTAATAATGCCCTTTCTCCCGCTAGCGGTCGTCCTTTGGTGGCACCAACACAGGATATGGTGCTGGGAATTTACTATCTAACAGCTGATGCCGATCGGGAAGTTAGAGGCAATGGTAAGGTTTTTGCCAATCCGGAAGAGGCAATCAAAGCTTATGAGTTGGGGGAGGTTCATCTTCAAGCTAGAGTGAAGGTTCGCATGAGATCTAAAAAAGCTAAAGGTTTAATAGAAACTACTGTTGGGCGGCTTATTTTCAACCGAGCTTTGCCCGAGGACTACCCTTATGTTAACTGTGAAGTAAATAAGAAAAAAATCGTCGAAATGGTTGAGGAGTTTTACAGGCTATATGATGTAGCGCAAGTGGGCGAAATTCTTGATAACCTAAAGGAGATTGGTTTTGAATATGCTTCAAAGCCTGGTTTTACCATCGGAATTGATGACATGAAGATACCTCCTGAAAAAGAGAAAATCTTGGAGAATTATGAAAAAATGGCGAACGAAATTGAACAGCAGTTTCGTAGCGGTTTAATAACGGAGAGTGAGCGTCATAAGCGTGTTGTTGAGCTTTGGAACAGAGCAACCGATGAGGTAAAGGAAGCAATGGAAAAGAACTTTTCAAAGTTTAATCCAATTTACCTGATGGCAAACTCTGGTGCCCGCGGTAGCATTAAACAGGTTCGGCAGTTGGCAGGAATGCGAGGCTTGGTCGCTAACCCTAAGGGGGAAATTATCGACCGACCGATTAAATCCAATTTTAGAGAGGGCCTTTCTGTTTTAGAGTACTTTATTTCTACTCATGGGGCCCGAAAAGGGTTGGCTGATACTGCTTTGCGAACAGCTGATTCCGGGTATTTGACGCGTAGACTGGTCGATGTTTCTCATGATGTTATCGTTCGAGAAGAAGACTGTGGATCAACTCAAGGGATACCGAAGCCGGTTTTTGATGATGAAGGAAATCCCAATCGGAATCTGATTGGTCGGATAACCTTGGAGCCAGTCGTCGATCCAGAGACGGGAGAGTTAATTGTTGATGCTGACCAAGAGATCGATGAAGTGGTTCTGAGAAGGATTGTTGATGCGGCGAAGAAAAGCAGTCTGAGTGAAGTAATGGTGAGAAGTGTTTTATATTGCAATGCGCCTTATGGGGTATGCCAAAAATGTTATGGTTGGGCGCTGGCCGAACGGCGCCTGGTAGAAGTGGGCGAGGCGGTAGGTATTATAGCTGCTCAATCTATCGGCGAACCAGGAACTCAGTTGACAATGAGAACTTTCCATATGGGTGGTGTTGTGGGAGAAGACATAACTCATGGTTTACCCCGGGTGGTTGAACTTTTTGAGGCTCGAAAACCAAAGGGTTTGGCTTTAGTAAGTGAGGTCTCTGGTAAAGTAGAGATTAAAGAAGGTAAAAAGTTCAAAAAAATTGTCATCCATACCGAAAGCGGTCGGGAAAAAACCTATACTGTTTCCAAGAGAGTGCATATTAAAGTGGCTAATGGAGCAACAGTTAAAGCTGGCGATCAGCTCACTGAGGGCTCATTGAAACCTCAGGATATTTTGAGGATTAAGGGGTTACAAGCTGTCCAGTTGTACTTACTTAATGAAGTTCAAAAGGTTTATCGTTCCCAGGCGGTTGAGATAAATGACAAGCACATCGAGATAATCATTCGCCAGATGTTGCGGCGCGTGAGTATAACTGACCCTGGTGACACCGATTTCTTGCCAGGGCAGATAGTGGATCGATTTGTTTTTGAAAGAGAAAACGAGAAAGTGAGAGAGCAGGGGGGCAAACCGGCTTCAGCTAAGCAGGTTTTGATGGGAATTACCAAGGCGGCGCTGGCAGCGGAAAGCTGGCTTTCAGCTGCTTCTTTCCAGGAGACAACTCGAGTGTTAACAGAAGCAGCAATTAAAGGAGATATAGATTATCTTACTGGCCTTAAGGAAAATGTGATCATTGGCAAGATTATTCCTTGTGGCTGTGGTTTTAAATTGCATCGGATGGTAGAACCGAAGATCGAGGGCGAAGAAGCAATACAAGCAGAAGAGGCTTTGCAGCTTTTAGGTGGGGGTATCAATAGTTCTTCTGAAGTAAGTGCGGCTGAAAAAAAACAAATTATGGCTGAAGAAAAAGTTGACAGTTAAAGGAATTTAAGATAGAATCAGCGATTGTTGTCTTGGGCTCGTAAGGGAAAAACCTTTTTGAAGAGGTAAAATGCCAACAATTAATCAGTTAATTAGAAAAGGTAGGAAAAAAACAATTTGGAAAAGCAAAACACCGGCTCTGGGGGGAAATCCCCAGAAAAGAGGGGTTTGTGTTCGCGTTTCTACTACAACACCTAAGAAGCCGAATTCGGCTTTACGAAAGATTGCCAGGGTAAGGCTGACAAATGGGATGGAAGTAACTTCTTATATTCCGGGAATTGGACACAACCTTCAAGAGCATTCGATTGTTTTAATAAGAGGCGGAAGAGTAAAAGACTTGCCTGGCGTCAGATATAAGGTAATTAGAAATGTTTATGATGCGGCGGCAGTTGAGGGGCGTCGCCAGGGTCGTTCAAAATATGGCGCTAAGGCGCCTAAGAGTTAGGTGGTTTGATTGCCAAGAAGAGGTCCTGTTCCTAAGCGAACAATTGAACCGGATTTAGTTTATGGAGATGAGCTGGTTTCCCGTTTGATATCTCATGTTTTACGAAAAGGAAAAAAAAGTTTGGCTGAAAGGATAGTTTATAAAGCGTTAGACTTAATAAAAGAGAGAACCAAAGAAGATCCTTTGAATGTGTTGAAAAGGGCAGTTGAGAATGTTCGTCCGCTTTTAGAAGTTAGACCTCGGCGCGTGGGTGGAGCAACTTATCAGGTGCCAATGGAGGTAGACGAAAGAAGGGGGGTAACCCTTGCTTTGCGGTGGATGGTGAATGTTGCTCGATCAAAAGAGGGTAAACCTATGTATGAGCTTTTAGCTTACGAGATTTTAGAAGCGGCCAAAGGTGAAGGAGCGGCCGTTAAAAAGAAAGAAGACCTTCATAAGATGGCGGAGGCGAATCGAGCTTTTGCTCATTATCGATGGTAAAGGTGGAAGATGATGGATAGTAAGAAAATGCTGGAAAAGACTAGAAACATTGGCATAATGGCTCATATAGATGCTGGTAAGACTACGACTACAGAGCGGATTTTGTTTTACACTGGCCGAGTTCACCGAATTGGCGAAGTTGATGAAGGTTCGGCTACGATGGATTTCATGCCTCAGGAAAAGGAACGGGGGATAACAATTACTTCGGCGGCTACTACTTGTTACTGGAAGAATTTCAGAATCAACATAATAGACACACCAGGGCACGTTGATTTTACTGTCGAGGTAGAGCGTTCGCTTCGCATCCTTGACGGGGCGGTAGCTATTTTTTGTGCGGTCGGAGGTGTGGAGCCACAATCCGAAACAGTCTGGCGCCAAGCTGACAAATATGGCGTTCCTCGGATTGCTTACATTAACAAGCTTGAT
>CALKMS010000021.1 GCA_938091145.1 uncultured bacterium | reverse complement strand
AAAGGAAAATTGACTACAAGGTGCCACTTATTTTGCCGCCGGGGGGCAAGGAGGTTTTGCTTGCAACAGTTAAAGATGGTGATAGCGTCTTTGAATACCGAGAAAGTGGGGAGGAAAGGGTAGTTTTTGGAGGAATAACCTTGAGCTTTAAATTGATGCCACATTCTTTACCAACAATTGGTTTGGTATTGGAGGCCGAAGGCAAGAAGATTGGTTATACAGCTGATACGTGTTATGATGAAAGCTTGGCTCAGTTTTTTTTCGGAGTGAAAGTTTTAATTGCTGAGTCAACTCTTTTAGAAAAAGTGAAGGGGAAAGATAGGGTTGGCCATTTATCAGCTCGAGATGCTGCTTGCTTGGCAGCAAAGGTTCAGGCAGAAACGCTGGTTTTAACCCATTTCTGGCCATATTTAAAAAGGGAGGATTATTTTCAGGAAGCTCGGGCTGCGTTTTTAGGTGGAATAGTCTTAGCTGAAGAAAACTTGGTATTGGAGGTTTAGTGGAAAGAAAATGGATTAGAAGAGAGTTAGATGTTTTTGCAGATTCTTGGTTAGATTAGGTTTGAAAGGAGAAGAAAATGGAAAGGCCTGATGGAAGAAGTTACGATGAGTTAAGAACTTTAAAGATTGTTCGAAACTTTTATCCTTATGCTGAAGGTTCGGTTTATCTGGAGATGGGGAATACTTGGTTGATAATTGCTGCAACTGTGGAGGATAAGGTGCCCCCTTTTTTAAAAGGGAGTGGTCAGGGTTGGATTACTGCTGAGTACGGAATGTTGCCTCGCTCTGCGCCTCTAAGGATTGCCCGGGAAGTTGGGATGAAGGTTTCCGGTCGCTCCCAAGAAATAAGACGGCTTATCGGTCGAAGCCTTCGGTCGGTAGTAAACTTAGAAACTCTGGGCGAGCGAACCATTTTAATTGACTGCGATGTTATCCGAGCCGATGGTGGAACACGCACTGCTGCCATAACTGGTGGGTTTATCGCCCTTTATGATGCCCTTTCTTGTTTAGTTAACAAGGGTGAACTTTTAAATTTACCTATCAGAGAGTTTGTGGCCGCAGTCAGCGTTGGGGTGGTTGAAGGAGTTCCCTTGCTTGATCTTTGTTATGAAGAGGATTTTGAAGCCGAAGTAGATATGAATGTGGTGATGACTGAAAATAAAACTCTGGTTGAAATTCAGGGAACGGCTGAAAAAAGAGCGTTTAGTCGTGAAGAGCATAATAAATTGCTTGATTTAGCTGAAAAGGGAATTGAAAAGTTAATAAATGAACAGCGGAAGGCACTTGGTTTAATCGGGTGAGGCTTTCTTATGAAAATTCTTATTGCTTCCAAAAATAAAGGCAAAATAAAGGAAATAAAAAAAATACTGGTTTTACCAGGAGTAAAGCTTCTGAGTTATGAAGAAGTGGGCGAGTGGGAAGAAATTGAGGAAAGTGGGAAGACTTACGAAGAAAACGCTTATTTAAAAGCGAAGGCTTTAGTTAAAAGGTTTAATCTAGCTGTGGTGGCTGATGATTCAGGTTTGGAAGTAGAAGCTTTGGGAGGTAGACCAGGGGTTAACTCAGCTCGCTATGCTGGAGAAAAAGCGACGGATGAAGAGAAAGTGAGAAAGCTTTTGAGGGAGTTAGAGAAGGTACCTGAAGATGGACGGAGAGCTCGTTTTCGTTGTGTGGCATTGTATCTTTCTCCATCTGGCGAGGTGATTACAGCTGAAGGGGTGCTTGAGGGAAGGATAAGCTTTGAACCTAAAGGTAGTAATGGTTTCGGGTATGACCCGATTTTTATCCCTGAGGGAAATAATAAAACTCTGGCCGAGTTGAGTTTACAGGAAAAAAATAAATTAAGCCATCGTGGACGTGCTTTTCGTCGCTTACGAGATAAGTTGATGGCCGCTTTTTTTTGAGAATAAACCGCGTCCAAAACGGTGCCTGGCACCGAATAATTAAAACCATTTTTTGAGATCGCTTTGCCGCCTAGAAAAGTTCGCAATGACTTTTTTATTGTTGTAGCGAGTTAGTTTTCGTGAACCCTATCGGATTAAAAAGCGATATTTCATTTTTTGTCAACCAAAAAAGCTGGTCGGGGCGAGAGGATTTGAACCTCCGACCCCCTGCTCCCAAAGCAGGTGCGCTACCCAAGCTGCGCCACGCCCCGGTTAACAATTGTGAGCACAAAAAATTCATTATAAGTTAATAAGCTTGCTTTCTCAAGAAGGTAGAACTTCTTCGGACCGTCTATTTTTAAAGAAGGAAGTGACGAAAAGATTTCATAATTTGGATTTAACGGAAAAAGTCTAATTTGGTTTGAGAAAGAGTTGAAATTATTTTAATATTTCTGATTATTCTCATTTATTCAGGTTTTTAAAGGCATTGGCACCTTAATTTTAGTTCCCTTAACTGGCTTTGTCTCGATAAAAGTTTTCCACCAAAGATTTTGGATCGCTCTTTAATTGCCAGAAGACCAAAGTGCCCTACCTTATCCACTTTTAATTTTTCTTCTCCAAATCCTGTTCCATCATCTTTTTTTATTTCCACTTCCAATCGGTCTCTTTTGGAATTATTTTTACTCGAACATTTTCAGCCTGAGGTTGTTTGCGAGCGCTCAATAATGCTTCTTAGATAATTCGCAAAATATTTAATCCTTCTTCTTTTTGGAGTGAAGAAAAGCTTTTCAGGGCAGGAGAGGTGAATTGTTGTTTCGGTGTCAGCGAAATTAAGTTTCATTGCTACTTTGATCACCCTAGCAAGATCAATCTCGGGTTCTCTAATTGGTTCTATTTTTTTGAAGAGCATTCCTTCTTCAGTGATTGAATTTCTAAGCATTTGGTAAAGCTCTTCTTTTTGCTTTAAGCTTTTTTCAGGGTTGAAAAAGTTAATAGCATCAAGAAAGTAGTAGCTTACCATTGAATTGAAACTCTTTTCAGTGTTTTTTTATAATCCGTTTGTGGTTTTTTTCTTTTAAGCTGATTGAAAAATAGCACATTTTTGCTATAAGCTGATTTGCATAGTGCTAAGAAGATAGTGTTTTCTTTTTCGCCGAAGGTCAACAAAGTAATTGAGCCTCTGATTTTTTGATTTGGCCGCTAGGATAATTCTATTCTTTTTTAAAGAGTCAATCCAAACTAAGCGATAACCGCCAATTTTGACAATTATTTTGCAAACTTCGCTTTATAGCCTTTTTTCATTATTTGCTCGTGCAATTACTTCGTTTATTTTACTCAAAAGTTTAAGGAAGCGATTGGTTTGTTTTAGCTTCTTTTCTGCTTTAGTGCTCCAGTTATATCGCCGAAATAATTGACTACTTTTCTTATCTTTCGCTTTCAGAATCAAGGAAAAAAGTTCTAACCAGCCCACTATTTCTCCTTTCGAGTTCCTTTTGGGCACAACTTTGTAAGAAGCTTTACCTGATTTAAAGCTTTGATAGGAGGAAGAGCTTTGCAAGGTTTTTTTGATTGTGGTAAGCCTGAAAACATTTTTTGCCTGATAGAGGCATTGAATAGGAATACCACTCTTCTATGGTTTTTGTTAGTCATAATCATGTTTAATTTTTTCCAAAATGCTTATATCGCCTTTGACAATGTTAGAAGCATTTCTCAAAAACTCTTTATTTCTTCTAATTTTTTTTCAGCCTTTCTAATGCTGGTGATGTCTCTCATTATGTGAACGGTTCCGATAACATTTTTTTTCATCATTATAGATAGGGTCAGGGTTGAGTGAAAACCATTTGTTTTTTAGTTATATTTTTAGTTATATTGGCTTTTTAAAAGGGCAATTTTTTATTTGGCCGCTTTTTGTGAATTTGCCAGCATAGCTTTTGACCGAGCAATTTTTGGATTGGTTTTTTCTTTCTCTTAGCCTTTTAAATTCTCTGTCTTTAGCCTGTTTTCTAAAGTTAGGGTGAATTAGCTCTCAGAACTTCACTTTTGAAAGCTTTTCTCTAGTAAAACCAATTAGTTTTGAACTGGTTGGGTTGATATAGACTGCATTCTTACCTTGATAAATAAAAATGGCTGCTTTAGCTGTTTTTGCTAAGAATCTGAATTTGATTTTAGCTTTTCCTAATTTTGTTTTGAATTTCTATATCTTGGGTAAAATTATTGGCAGTATTTTCACCAGCAATGACGTTTCCTAACTAATCTTGGATGGGTACTCATGTGCAGGCTAGCAAAACAGTTTTTCCATCCTTTTTAATCCAGCGGAAAAAAACCAGTTTTCTTTGGGCAGAGTATTTGATTCAATTAGTTTTTTTGAGATTGAAAGGTCTTCGGGCGGATAATTCTAAAAATGATGTGAAGGTCATTATAAAATTCTTCTGGAAAATAGCCACAAGTTTGCGTTGCGCTCCGGCGAATGTAAGTAAATTTTTTTGGGATGGAGTTCTAAGCGGTAAAAAAAGAAGCTGCGAAAGTTTTTGGCCAAAGCTTCTAGAATGGAGATTTTTTAGAGCTCTCTTTTTTAATTTTGCTTCCCATGTTGTCTTTGATTATTTTAAAAATCCATTTCTCAACAAGTTTTATTCTTGATTATTTTTTAGAACCCCTTTTTAAATTCATATTTTCTAATAAAATTCGGTTCGTATTCGTTATCAAAATTTTTAGCGAATCTTTAACTTTTCCGATAGTTTGAGATGTAATTAAAAAAGGCATGTTTTTGGTTTTGTTTTCAACTTATTAAAAGTCAGATAGTTTCGACGGAAAAGGTGTTTATTTGCCCGCCAACGATTCGATTATTCAAATTTTGCTCTTAAGTGTTAAAATATTAAATCAAGTGAGCGGGAATAGCTCAGTGGCAGAGCATCAGCCTTCCAAGCTGAGGGTCGCGGGTTCGAATCCCGTTTCCCGCTCCATTTTTTGTTTTTTTAGCGCCTGTAGCTCAGCTGGATAGAGCGCCGGACTTCGAATCCGTAGGTCGGGGGTTCAAATCCCTCCAGGCGCACCAGGTTTTAGTCTTGAAAAAAAGGTTTTATCAAAAGGAAAGTTAAACTTTGAGAGCTTTTAAGGTAAAATTAAAGAGCTTGTGGTGACCGTAGCTCAACTGGTTAGAGCACTGGACTGTGGATCCAGGTGTTGGGGGTTCAAGTCCCCTCGGTCACCCCAAAATTTTTGTGGATTTTTGATTCTTTTCGGGAGATTCGCAAGCTGAGAGAATGCA